>DATBHW010000051.1 GCA_036557285.1 Ktedonobacterales bacterium | reverse complement strand
GGGGCGAACGCTTGCAAGCGTTCGCCCCTCTCTGCCTGTCTGTAATACCAGATACGCTTGAGGAGGAGCGTTTTACTTGTAGCGCCGCCTTCCAGGCGGCTCAACGCTGGTCTGCTGGGAGGTTGGCCTGGAGGGCGAACGCTCGCCCTGGCGCAGCGGTGGCCGCCGAGACGGCGGCGCTACGCAGGCGGCGTTTTTCATGTTAGAGCAGCGTTCGCACTGGCGCATCGTCTCGCCGCCAGGGACGGCGGCGCTACAAGCGGATAGCCGCTGCTCTGCACATACAGGCAGGAAGCGGCCTGATACGGTTTCTGGCATGGATAAGATAGAGGTACTGTGTACTTGATAATTCTACATATTTCAGATACAATCTCAGTAAGATATTTGTTCATAAGAGTGAGGGCCAGCGGAGCATGCCAACACTGAAACGTTTACGAGAAGAAGCGGCGTTGTCACAAATTGAACTAGGCCGCGTATGTGGTGTGAGCAGTCATACTATCTGGAGATGGGAGCAGGCTCTTTCACGCCCCAGCCCTGAGCATCGGAGAAAATTATCTGAGATTTTTGGAAAGACACCGAAGGAGGTGCTAGAGGCTATAGATACGACAGCGGAGCAAGCCAAAAAACAGGCCGCCGCCTAGAAAGCGACCAGGCAGCGGCAAAGTACCAGCCACAGGAACCGTCAAGAACCCACGCGCCGGTATGGCTATTGTAGCCTATGGCGCGTGGGCATGGCAAGTTGGAAAGGAGCCATGCTCATGTCGTCCACCACAACGTTTGATTTCACCCTGCGCTACCAGCGCACGCCTGGCGCGAAGTATCATATGCGCCCGCTGTCGCTCTTGCAGCAAGAGATACTTTATCGCTGCGATGGCAAGGCCACCGTGGCTGATCTGGCCGATGCCACGCTGCATACCCATCCTGAGATACGCACTGTGCTGAGTTTCCTCACGCGGCATGGCCTGGTCAAGGCACTACTTCCTGAACCCTGGTTGTTTGGACTCGTTGCCCCTGCGCCCGTTTGGCGCTGTAAGACCGCAGAACTGCCCTCTTTGCACCCGCCAGCATGGGTCTGGCGCTTGCTGGGTAGGGTGAGGCGATAGAGCGTATTGAACGGAGGAAAGAGACGATGCGCAAGCAGTACAAGCAAAAGCGACACTCCTGCGCCCTGTGTAAACCTCATAAGATGGGCTGGGAGGGCCGCTGGAAGGCAAAGGAAGCGGCCAGGCTTAGAGAATTTGAGCGCGCAAAAGCACGCGGGTTCAAGGAGTAGGCTGGCGAGAAGAAAAGTTATTTGCGGCGCCGCGTCTTCCGGCCAGCGATTGGTGGGAAGACGCAGCGCCGCTCCCTTGCCTCTGGCTGACGAATACTGCTAGGGGGTGATGTCGCGGCGCTGGAAGAGGACCAGGCCAGCCAGGCCAGCGATCAGCCCGGCAGCGACCAGGATGAGCAGCTTCCAGGGGTCGTTCCACTGCTCCAGGTTGATGACCTGGGCGCTCGGCCCATAATAATAGGGGCTGAGGTATTTGAGGAACGAGAGCGTGTCGCCAGCGGTGCCGAATGTCTGGCAGAGATAGCCGAAGACGATGATCATCGTAGCGATGCCTCCGGCGGCGCGCCCGGCGCTCATGATCGCGCTCATCAGCAAGCCGATGCCAGCCACGCAGAAGAAGACGGCAGCAATATCAACGTGCGCCAGCAAGAACCAGTTCCAGTGAATGATCGCGCCGCCAAAGATCACGGTATCCAGCCAGGCGGTGAAGAGCGACACGCCCATCATCAGCAGCGCGCCGATCAGCATGGCGGCCCATTTTTCCAGGTAGAGCCGGGTGCGGCTGATGGGCCGCGCCAGGGTAATATCAATGGAGCCATCTTCGATGTTGTGCGCGATGCTCGCGCCAGCGGTATAGGCCAGCACGCCGCCAAAGAGCAGCAGGAAGAAGGAGCCATACAGTTCCAGGGCCAGGTAGCTGGCAAAGAGCGGCACATTTTTGGAAACGCCTGTGCCGCCGACGATGGCCCCCAGGCTGCCCGTGAGATAGGTCTGGAGGTTCAGCGTCTTGAAGGCTGGCAGGAGCAGGCCCACCAGCAGGCCAATGAGCAAGATGTAGCCACAGGCCGCGCCAAACAATTGCTGGCTTTCGCGCAGCGTGGCGGCCAGGACCGGCAGGCCGCGCGCGCGGGGTCTGGCGCTGGTAGTCGCGGGAGCGAGCGCGGCAGATGAAGTGGTCATGACGGCTGACCCTCCTTTGTAACAGTTGGCGCGGCAGTTGGGGCGACAGGCTCGGCTGCGCCGGATTCATCGGCTGCGCCATCGGTGTAGAACTTCAAGAAGACTTCTTCCAGCGGCGCTTCCTCCACCTCAAGCCGCCGCACGCTGTGGCGCGCCAGCATTTTGATCACCGGGTCAATGCTTCCGGCGATCTTGAGATGGTACGCGCCGTTCTTCTGCTGCTCTACCGATTGGACGCTGGCGATGGCGCGCAATTCGGCTTCGGGCGCGCCGTCGGCAAACTCGACGATGACCACCTGCCCGGCGCGCTCGCGCAATCGTTCGATAGTTTCGACGGCCACCAGTTCGCCGCCGCGAATGACGCCCACGCGCTGGCAGGTCTTTTCCACGTCGCTGAGGATGTGTGAACTCATAAAGACGGTGCGCCCATGCTGCGCCTGCTCCAGCAAAAACTCGTTGAAGGTGCGCTGGCCCAGCGGGTCCAGGCCGCTGGCGGGTTCGTCCAGAATGAGCAGTTCGGGATCGCACATAAACGCCTGAAGAATGCCGACCATCTGGCGCATGCCCTTGGAGAAGCCCTTGAGCTTGCGATTGAGCGGGATCTCGAATCGCTCCAGCAGCTTTGGCAGCAGCACTGGTTCCAGACCGGCCATATGCGAGTAGCGATCCAGGAACTGTTTGGCGGTGAGATCGCCGGGCAGGCGCACGTCGCCAGGGAGATAGCCGATGCGCCGATGAATGGCGAGGCTGTTGCGGCGGGCGTCCAGGCCAAAGAGGCTGATCTCGCCCAGGGTGGGGCGAATCAGATCGAGCATGCAGCGGATGGTGGTGGTTTTGCCCGCGCCGTTGGGGCCAAGGAAGCCAAAGATTTCCCCCTGGTTCACGTGAAACGTGATGCCGCGCACGGCGCGCACAGGCGGTTTGCCCGTGTAGGTTTTGACGAGATGTGAGACTTCGATAACCACAGGTGTGGCCCTTTCATACAGAATCCACGCGCAGCGCCGCCGGGAAGGCGGCGCTGCGCACAGACGCTTAGTTAGCGATGTCCTTGCGCATAAAACGCACCGAGGCGAGCGCCAGCGCCGCGCCAGCGACGATCAGGACAATCAGCGTATCCCCCAGGGGCAGGCCATGCAGCAGGGGCGTGCCATAGTAGTAGAAGGCTGACAGCCGCAGCGCAGCATCCGGCCAGTTCAGCTCTGGACCAATGAAGCTGATGAAGAACCAGATCACCAGCAAGAAGCTCAAGAAGCCAGTTTCCAGCGCGGTACGCAGCCAGCCGGAGAAGAGATAGCCGATGGCGGCCACCAGCAGCCCCAGCGGAATGATCGAGAGCGTGGCGGCGGCCAGGTTGCCGCCATCGAGCGCCAGGCCAGAGGCCGCCGAAGCCAGCGCGGTGATCGCCAGCGTCAGCACGCCCATCAGCACCGTCGCGGTGGTGAGCGCGCCAAAGCGCGCCAGCAAGACGTTCAAGCGCGGCTGCGGCGTTGCCAGCACCAGTTCCTGGCGGCCATCCTCTTCGTCGGCGGTCCAACGGGTGGCCTGAGTGACGGCAAAGGCCATCAGCAGCAGCGGCAGGAGGGAGAAGATCGCGCTCAGGAGGGTGGCATTGAGGCCAATAGCGCCTCCGCCGATCCTGGTAATCAGGTCTTTGAGGAGCGATGGACCCTCGAAAAAGGAGGCGGACAGCTTCGACTCGATTTGTTTGACGGCTACAACCATCCATCCGGCAAATCCGGCGATGCCCAGCGTCCACCAGAAGGTGGGGACCGCGATCATCCGCAGGCTGCGGGCGTAGACGGAACGCAGCGACCAGGCGTTCACCGGCAGGGCGCGCTCAGGCCGCACAGGTCGCTCCGGCAGACGCAGGAAGCGGGGCAAGGCGACGGCGGCGCCAACATCGCGCCGGACAAAGAGGGCCAGCGCGGCTGCGTTGAGCAGGATGCACAGGGCCAGCAGGACCAGCAGCGCGCCGGGGTTGGCGCCGTAGCCGGGCGTTAAGGGCTTGCTCAGGTTGTAGTAATAGACCGGCGAGATGCGCGATACCCACTCGCTATCGGGAATGACGCGGTGGACCATATCCAGCACGATGAACACGAGCAGCACAGCGCCGGTCAAGCCTGCCGCTGTGCGGCGCTCCTGGGTGAACTGGGAGAGCAGCAGCGCGATGCCCCCGAAGACGCCGGAAATCAGGGCGAGATTGAGGCCATAGAGCAGCGCGTCGCCCAGGCTAAGGGCGGCGCTGGCGCTTTTGCCGCCCGCAAAGGCGATAAGTCCAATCAGCAGGCCCATCGCCAGCAGGGCTACCCACACTGCCGCCAGTTTTTCAAGCGCCACGCGGGCGCGCCCACGCGGCAGCGAGAGCAGGGCATCCAGGGAGCCGCGCTCCTCTTCGCCGCGCAGCATGCGGCTGCATGCCATGAGCGGCCAGACGACGATCAGCAAGATGGTGAGGCCAATCTTAAAGGTGGCGTAGCCGCCAGGGGTGTCAACCGCGATTGATTCGGCGTTCCAGGCGAAGGTGGGAGCGATGCTGACAAGCTCGGCTCGCGCTTCAGCCGTTGTCACTGCCGCCGGAAAATACGACAGGGTAGCGTACACCAGAAGGCCCATGCCCACGCCCCAGCCCAGGATAGCGATGCGATAGTCGCGCAGGGTTTTGAGAAAGACGCTAGTGAACCACATGGCTGGCCTCCTTGACGGCGGCGTGGCCGTCGCCCTGGTAGTAGCGCAGGAAGATGTCTTCGAGGCTGGGTTCGTGGCTGGTCAGGGTGACGACAGCATGCTGCGCCGCCGCTTTGATCACGGCATCCAGCGCGCCCTGAACGGCCAGGCGCAGCGTATATCCATCGGGCAGCGCCTCCACCTGCTCTACGCCCGCCAGCGCCTTGAATGCCCCGGCTGGCGCGGCATTGGCGAAGGTGATGATGACTTCGTGGCGCTTGATGTCTTTCAGTTCAGCGACGCCGCCGACGCGCACCAGCCGCCCTTCGCGGATGATCGCCACGCGGTTACACATTTGCTCCACTTCGGTCAGGATGTGTGAGGAGAGAAAGACGGTGCGCCCTTCGTCGCGCACTTCTTTGACCATCCGATCAAACTCCTGCTGGTTGAGCGGGTCCAGGCCGTTGGTTGGCTCGTCCAGTACCAGCAGGCGCGGGCGGTGCATAAATGCCTGGACAAGCCCGATCTTGCGCTTGTTGCCGCTGGAATACTGGCGGAACTTGCGGGTGGGGTCCAGGTCCAGCCGGGCGATAAGCTGCTTGAGATAGGCTTGATCAATGCCGCCGCGCAAATGCCCGAAATATTCGAGAATCTGCCCGCCGGTCAGGTTGGGGTCGAGCGAAAGCTCGCCGGGAAGATAGCCGATGAGCTTCTTGACCTCAACGGACTGCTGCCAGCAATCCAGCCCGCCAATGCGCGCTGTGCCTGCGTCGGCTCGCAGCAGCGCCATGAGCAGGCGGATGGTGGTCGTTTTGCCCGCGCCGTTGGGGCCAAGGAAGCCAAAGACTTCGCCTTCTTCCACCTGGAAGGAGACGTTGGTAATGCCACGTTTGCTGCCGTAGCTTTTGGTCAGACTTTCGACTTCGATGATCGCACTCATGTCGTGAATATCCTCCGCTTACTGCTGTTGATTTTCGACTTCTTTGACTTTTGCCCACCACGCGGTGGTGAATTGTTTGCCCACAGCGGTGTCGCTGGGGAGGCGTTCTGGTTCCAGCCAGCGGCGCAGCATGTCGCTGACTGCCTCGGTAAGCTGCTCCATTGCGGGCATCTGTTCCAGGCTGAGGAGGTCAGGTGTGTTGATGATGCCAATCTTCAGAGCGCCCGTCAGAAACGAGATGACAGGCACTGGAAGATCGGCGCGAATCAGCCCGGCCTGTTGAAGCTGGACAATATACGCCTCGTAATCGCCTACAAGCTGATGGATGGTCTCAGGAGAGAACACGCCTGCCAGCCCCTGGAAGACATCTGTCTGGCCTTTCATGATGGCTGCCATGAGCGGATTGGTGAGGGCAGCCATCATGCCGTGTGTCCACAGGCGATGAAATCGCCCACCCTCTGGATCGGCGGCAATCCGCCGCATCACCTCTACGCCCGCCTGCTGCTGCGCGCGCATGATAGTGGCGCGAAACAGTTCGTTTTTGTCTTTCCAGTGCAGGTAGATGGTGCCTTTGCCCACGCCTGCCTCGCGGGCCACGTCGTCAATGGTCGTTTTGCGATAGCCCCAGCGCACCAGCAGCACAGCGGCGGCGTCCAGAATGCGCTCCTCGCGCTGCTGGCGCTCGTCTGGCTGATAAAGCGGCGCTTTGCCGGGTGGAGTTTGATGGATGGTCTTGTGACTGGTTGCCATGAATGGTCTTGCCCTTCCAGAGTCTTTTCGTGACTGTATGACCAGATGACTCAAATAACTATTCTGGTCATATCGTAAGCTCTAAAATGGGAAAAGTCAAGAGTCAATTCTTCATGAAGCAGTTGGCAGGGGTGTCCTGGTTCAACGTGACCCTAGCGTCGCAAGAAGAAGCCGATGGTGGTTCCCACCCCTCCAATGAGGAGGAAGAGACCGCCCAACCCCAGCAGGAGCGTGGGTACAAACCAGAGGGTCAGAAAGCTCGCAATTCTGGCGTCCTGGGGATGGTCTGGATCATAGGCAATGGGCTGCTGCTGCCCAACCGCAAACCCGCTTGAGTTGACAGAATCGGTGAATGTGATCGTCTCTCCGCTGGCTGTCTTGAAGACGACCGTTGGCGTACATGCGGAAGAACTGCTTTTCGGGCGCGGGCACGAGACGATGGAGCCGGTAGCAGCGCCAGTGGCTCGACTGAGAAATTGCAGGGTATCAACGAGAAAGAAGAGGCCGACCCCTAGAGGAATCAGGCTGAGACCGAGGAAGATCGGCCCAACGATCTTTGCGGGGTTTCTCTTGCTCCTGGTGGATGTGTTTTGTTGTTGTGTGCGCCCTTGCATGTGCGGCTGACCTCCCTGGGGATACGGCGCCCGTTGCTGATACGGGCGCCTCGCTCATTTCCCCCAGTATACTCAGGAGGGCAAGCCATAATGCGCGGAAAGGCCATCTGGTGTGCAGGGACGGCGGCGGTAGGTAGAGAGCCGCTGGAGATGCCAGGCACAGTTTATGCGATAAGGGCGGCTCAGGCGAAGCGAACCTCTTCCCCTCACTTACGCCACTGCCGGGCAAGGCCATTTGGACCGCTGTGTATGGACTTGCCCGGTTGGTTTTTTAAGATGACTGGCATATGCTGGCTCATCCTTTTGCCCTCAGATATGCGCCTGACGCGCACTGCATTGACCCCATCTCCTTATCAGGGATGGGCGCTTGTTGCTGCATTGCCCTCTTGATCGTTATAAGGTTGAGCGCCAGGCTGCTCTCCAACTATGAATGCTTGCCAGCGGCTGCTTCTCGTGGTAAGCTCAGCAAGCGCCTGTAGCGTAGGACTCTCGTTTGCCGAGATAGGATTTCCAAAGCAAAGGGGATGTCTATGGATTTTAGCTCTTCCTCACATTAAGTAAGCCTGGCTGCTTATGCAAGGAGGAGGCGTTTCAAACCCCGAACGCATGTGGTAGCATAGCCGTATGCTGTGTTCTTCACGAAGCGATGGACAACCGAAGAGGTGACGCGCATGGCTGCTGCCCAGCATCCGTTGGGTCGGTGGCAACCCTGGCAGCCACAAGAGGTGGCGGCCTTCTTTGCCACCCTGCCCGTTCCGTGGTGGATCGCAGGCGGCTGGGCCATCGATCTCTTTTTG
>DATBHW010000050.1 GCA_036557285.1 Ktedonobacterales bacterium | reverse complement strand
CATTGTCGGACCTGCCGCGCAGCGGTGGTCGCTTGAGCAAGCTCCAGGCTTTCTGGCTCGGTGAGCCTGATCTCCATCGGCACCCCTCCTTTGCTGGAGATCAGTCTACCAGTTCTACCTTATTTTGTCCAACTACTTAGCCAGGAAAGCATGCGAGGGCCTGGATCAAGAGCAGAGAGCAAAGCTGAAGATCGCTAGCTCACGGATAGATGCCACGCGCGGCAGTCGCTTCGGCCACCCGCGTCACCGCCAGCAAGTACGCGCCCATGCGCATACTCACCTCCACGTTCTGCGACTTTTCATAGGTAGCCTGATAGCTGCGGCGCATGATGCGCTCCAGTTCGCTGTTGATCTGCTGTTCGGCCCAGAAGAATCGCTGAAGGTCTTGCACCCACTCGAAGTAACTGACCGTCACACCGCCCGCGTTCGCCAGAATATCGGGAATGACGGTGATGCCGCGATCATTGAAGATCGCATCGGCGTCAGGGGTCGTTGGGCCATTGGCCGCCTCAACAATCAGCCTGGCCCTGATGCGGCTGGCGTTGCGGCCAGTCAACTGCCCCTCTGTGGCCGCCGGAACCAGCATATCGCAGGGCACCTCCAACAACTCCGCGTTGCTGATTGGCTCTGTCTCTGGCAGATTTGTCAGCCGCCCATGCTCCTGCGCATAGCGCAGCGCCCGTGACACATCAATGCCGTTAGAGTTATACACCCCACCGTAGAGGTCGCTTAATCCGATTACCTTTGCCCCGGCTTCATAGAACAGCCGCGCGCTGATAGAGCCGACATTGCCGAAGCCCTGCACCACCACCTTCGCCCCCTCCAGGGAGATACCCGCGCTTCGCGCCGCCTCCTGTGTCACCACCAGCACACCTCGCGCTGTCGCTTCCATGCGGCCCTCGCTGCCGCCAATCGAGATGGGTTTGCCCGTTACCACCGCTGGAATCGAATAGCCCTGGTGCATCGAGTAGGTATCCATAATCCAGGCCATCACCTGCGGGTTGGTATTCATATCCGGGGCTGGAATATCGCTATCGGGGCCAATCAAGATCGAGATTTCAGTGGCATAGCGCCGGGTCAGGCGCTCCAATTCGCTCTTGGAGAGTTCGCGCGGGTCCACAATGACGCCGCCTTTCGCTCCGCCAAAAGGGATGCCGACAACGGCGCACTTCCAGGTCATCCACATCGCCAGCGCTCGCACTTCATCGAGCGAGACATCCGGGCTGTAGCGAATGCCACCCTTGGCCGGTCCCCTGTTAATATTGTGTTGCACCCGGTAGCCAGAAAACATCTTCACTTTCCCGCTGTCCAACCGCACCGGAAAGTTCACCGAAAGCTCGCGCTTGGGCTTGCGCAGCACCTCCCGTAAATCTTCATCAAGATGCAAGAGTTCAGCAGCCTGGTCGAATTGGGCAACAGCCACCTGATACGGATTAAGCACATCAACTGCCACGGGTTCAATCCTCCTTGGTGAATCGGCCTGCATTGGCCGAAGACTGGGGGGCGACGTTGGCCCCCATTGCAAAATACCTCGCCCTACAAAGACAATGACAAGCGCAGTCAAAAATTGGCCCGCCCCTGAGCAGGCAGGCCAGAGAAATACTGATCCTTCAATAAGGAACGGGCTGTTAGAGGCCCGTCTCCAGGCCTATGCCCTCAGATCAACGCTATAAAATGCCGTTTGCATCTCTGTCTCTTCCACCCCCACTGTCATGCTGGTCAGGTTGGTCACTCCCAGGGCTTGCAGGCGCTCAATGATACGTCCGGCCAGATATTCCGCCAGCCGCTCCGCTGTCGCGTTATCAACGGGTAAGACAACGACACTGGTGCGCGGCAATAGATAACGCTGATCGCCAAAGCGAATCTCCCATTCACCCGGATGCTCGGCAATGTTCAGGTGCTTACTCCGGCGGGGCAACAAAAACTGGTGATCGAGTTCCTTGCAGATTTCGCGTGTGATCGTTTTGAGCATTACAAAGTCCAGAACATAGCTATCCGCGTTGAGATCACCAGTCACTTCCACGCGCACCCCATAGTTATGCCCATGCAGCGGCTCAGCCGTATGTTCATCAAAGGTGATAAAATGGGCCGCGCTGAAACTCAAGTTTCCGCGCTCGATCAGAACTTTCCAGGCCACAGGCGCCATCCTTCACAGGCGAATGGAGTCGCTCCAGCAAGCGAACGTCAGGCATGCTGAATCGCGCCTCTCTCCCCAATCAAATTATAGCACTCTTCCAAGCCTTCAGGGTATCCCTTGCACATCTGATGCCTGTTTCTGTTCCCTTGTTAATGGGCGGCAGCAATCATTGCTCAGGCGTTATCCGCGCCTTTGCTACTACCACTCTAGCGCCGCAAAACAGATGGCAGTATAATACTCCCACACAGAAGCCCGCCTGAGCAGCGCCGCAAAGGACGTACCAGCGACAGCAGCGCGGGCGCTTCAACCCTTCCATCTTTATCAGCCTCGCTCAACAGGCTGCGGAGGAACCATGCGACGAGTTGGCGTGATCGGCACTGGCGCCTGGGGGACGACCCTGGCGATTGTTCTGGCAAATAAAGGCTTCGAGACCACGCTTTGGGAGCATCAGACAGAACGCGCCGAAGAGATGGAGCGCGCCCGCGAAAACCGCGCCTTCCTGCCCGATATTCCCTTCCCCTTCTCGCTGCGTGTGACCACCAACATCCACGAGGCTGTCGCTGGCCGTGAGCTAGTGCTGGTCGTAACGCCCTCTCAGCGTCTGCGCGAAAATGTCCGCGCCATCTCTCCCCATCTGACGCCCGATGCCATTGTGCTGTGCGGCAGCAAAGGGTTGGAGATCGGCAGCCTCAAACGCATGAGCGAGGTCATCAGCGAAGAACTGCCGGAGGGGCTGCGCGAACGCATCGCCGCGCTGGGCGGTCCCAACCTTGCCAGGGAAGTAGCCAGGGGACTCCCCAGCGCCGCCGTCATTGCCGCCAATGATCGCGCTGTTGCCGAGGCCGCCCGCGAAACCTTGAACACGGCAACCTTTCGCGTCTACACCAGCAATGATGTCGTTGGCGTTGAACTGGGCGGCGCGCTGAAAAACATCATTGCGCTGGGCGCGGGCGCTAACGACGGCTGGGGCTATGGCGATAATGCCAAGGCCGCCTTTATGACACGCGGCCTGGCCGAGATGGCCCGCCTGGGCATTGCCTGTGGGGCCAATCCGCTGACCTTCGTGGGGCTGGCCGGCATGGGCGACCTCATTGCCACCTGCGCCAGCCCGCTCAGCCGCAACCGCTACGTGGGGCTGGAGATGGCGAAAGGCCGCAAACTGGATGACGTACTGGCTGGCATGAAAAGCGTCGCCGAAGGCGTCACGACTACCAAAGCCGCTCACAAACTCGCCCAGCACTACGGTATCGAGATGCCTATTACCAGGACCATCCATGCCATCCTTTTTGAGGGCATGAACCCCCGCCAGGGGGTGATCGAGTTGATGCTGCGCGACCCCAAAGACGAACTTGAGGGCATGCGCGGCATCATCGGCAGCTAGCCCGATAGGCCGATAGGCGCAGTTCCGTCTGTCCTTGGAACCGCGCCTCTTGTTATCAAGGGCCGCGTAAAACCCTGCGCTTGAGCGCCAGGGATAGAAGCGGCCTTGCACGGCCTCAACACCTGTGCGATAATAGCTACAACGTGCTGCACCTTGAAAAGGGAAGAGTGTTTGGGCGTTCCAAGGTAAAGCGTTCCCTTGGGTAAAAGCACTCACGTGTTTTCGTTGGCGCCATGCGAGACACTTGAGCCGGAGTCACGCCCGCCAGGTGTGCATGCACCCACGTTGCCGGGCCAGGAAGTGGCCCACAGGGCTACGGTCCTGTAGAAGCCCCGCGCTTGCGCGCTGGTGTACTTCACTAGAGTTTTGTATGAGGCCACAGCGGCGCGGAGCCGTTCTCGTCGCCCATCTCTAGCCAGTTGTCCAATGTCTGTACCCGCCTCTACACCCAACAAAGCGATACCTATTGATGACGCCCTGGGCAGCCTGCTGCGTGGGGCTATCGATCTGTTCAACGGGCGCGCCGGAATCCTGGTGCTGGCCGATCACCTGGACCCCGCTGGCATGCTCAGCCCCGTGCTGGTCAACGTTGAAGAGGACGAAGCCCGCGCTTTGATTGATATACTGGAGCGCGTCAACGGCTGGAAATATCTGCTCTGGAGCGTGGACAGCCTGGGGCCAAAAGAGGTGCTCAATGGGACCATTTTATTGCCAGGAAGCTATCCGGCCCGGCTGGAAGACCTGTTCCCTCAGCGGCCTCTCGCCGTCCTGACTCTGGTGCTGCGCGACAGTCAGGGCAATGTTGGCATGCTGCATATTTTAGGTGAGCAGTGGATTACGACTGTACCCTTCTTGCGTTCGGAGCGCGCCAGCGCAGCCTATGCCGCGCAGACTGCTGCGGCAGTGCGCAACGCCATCGAAGCGCACCGCGCGCGCCAGGACAAAGAACAGCTTGAGGCCATCCTCTACTACAGCGCCGATGGCATCCTGACCGTTGATCGCCAACTGCGCATCACCAGCTTTAACCCGGCGATGGAGCGCCTGACCGGCTGGCGCACGCCGGAAGTGGTGGGCCGCTTCTATTACGATGTCCTGCGGCCAAAAGACCCGCAGGGCAGCGAACTGGGCCTGCATAATGATCCGCTGCTTCAGGCGTTCGCCAGCAGCGGCCCCATCGTGGACCGCGAGATGATTATTACGACCAAGGACGGCCAGCAGGTTGATATTGGCGTGACTGCCTCTGCGGTGCGCTCGCCACATGGCGAACCGCTGAGCGGCGTGCTGAACCTGCGCGACATCACCCGCATCCGCGAGAACGAGCAGCTACGCTCCACCTTTATGTCCATCATCTCGCACGAATTGCAGACACCTATTGCCATCATCAAAGGCTATGCCTCCACCCTGCGGCGCGAAGACGCCAGATGGGATGAGCAGACCATTCGCGGGCGGCTGGAGGCCATCGAAGAGGAGAGTGATCGGCTGCATCACCTTGTCACGAATCTGCTTCAGGCGTCCCGTATTCAGGCGGGCGGCCTCAAGATGGACCCTGGCCCGCTGGACCTGGACGAACTGGCGCGCAAAGTGGTGCGCAAATTCGCGGCGCGCAGCCCCAATCACACCTTGCGTGTCCACCTGCCGGAACAGATGCCTACTGTCTGGGCTGACCGCGAACGCATCGAAGAAGTCCTCTTGAATCTGCTGGATAACGCCGTGAAATATTCGCCCAACACCCGGCTCATTCGTATCGAGGGGCAGATCACAGACGAATCGGTCATCATCAGCGTCGGCGATAAAGGGATGGGCATCCCACTCCGCGAGCAGGGACGCATCTTCGAGCGTTTCCAGCGCGTTGATAATAAAGCCTCGCGCACCACGCAAGGAGCGGGGCTGGGCCTCTATATCTGCCGCGCTATTCTGGAGGCGCACGGCGGGCGTATCTGGGTGGAGAGCGAACTGGGCAAAGGCTCAACCTTCTTTTTCAGCTTGCCCCGCATGGAGAAAGCGCCATTGCCTATGGTCGTCTTCGGGGCCAGCAGACAAAAAGCTGAAGCTTAAAAACGGTATTGTTTGGTCTGCTGAGTGATGCTAGCTATTGAGGAACCTATGGACCAGCTTGATCCGCGCAATCTAACCATCCTCGTGGTGGACGACGAGGCGCGCCTCATCGATCTTATTCGCATGAACCTGGAACTGGAGGGCTTTCGCGTTCTGGAAGCTGCTAATGGCTACGAGGCTTTGGAGCGCCTGAAAGAAGACCTGCCCGATCTTATTATCCTCGATGTGATGATGCCTGAAATGGACGGCTTCCAGACGCTCAAGCATATCCGCGAGGTCTCCACAGTGCCGGTGATGATGCTGACCGTGCGCCAGGAGGAAGGAGACCGCATTCGCGGCCTGGACCTGGGGGCCGACGATTATATTACCAAGCCGTTCAGCCCCCGCGAACTGCTCTCGCGCACCAGAGCTTTGCTGCGCCGCTCGTTCATGCCCTCGCCCACGCGCAAAACGCAGATCATCGTGGACGACGAACTGACCATTGATTTCAGCAAGCGTGAGGTCTGGGTGCGCGGCGAGAAAGTCTCCTTGCGCCCCACCGAATATCGCCTGCTGTACCATCTGGTGAATAACGCCGGGCGGCTCCTCACGCACGAAACCTTGCTCTCCAAGGTCTGGGGCCACGAATACCGCGACGAGGCGCACTATCTGCGCCTCTACATCACCTATCTGCGCCAGAAGATCGAGCGCGACCCGGCGCATCCCAAGTACATCCTCACCGAGCGCGGCCTGGGCTATCGCTTCCGCGAACTGGAGCCAGTGGCCGGGGCATAGAGGGCTTCTTAGAGGCTATACAGTACGTTTGCCACCCCGTTGAGCATCGTTTCGGCGGCATCCAGCGCCTCACTGGCAGAGAGCGCGCCTGTCTCTACCAACTCGCCCAGGACTGTGCCGAGCGAGCGACGCCCCAGCAGTGCGCCCAGCCAGAGATGCTCTGGAATCACCGAACTATCCGACCCGTAGAGGATTTTGGCTGCCGGGGCCAGCGCCAGCAGTTCGCGCCAGATCGTCGGGACCATCCCGACCAGGAAAGGATTCGCCAGCGAAACGTCCACGAAGACGTGCGGATAGACCGAGGCCAGATACGAAGCCTCGCGGGTGTAGGGATAGCTGGCATGCAGCAGCACGATCCGCGCGCCCCGATAGTCAGACGTTTCCAGGCTGGCCTCAATCAACGGGCGCAGCAGCGCGGGATTGCTGGTCAGCAGGTCTTGATCGGTATCGCCAAAGCCCGTATGAAACTGAATGGGCAGGTTCTGCTTTGCGGCCTGCTCCAGTGCGCGATAGAGAAAATAATGCAGCAGCGCCTGCGTGGACGGTCCAGCCAGGCGAATATGCCCCTCCCTGGCGATTACGGCTCGCGCCGCTGTGAAATCGGCCCGGACATCCGCCAGCGTCGGCTCAGGCGCCGCCAGCCCGCCGCGATAAGCAATGATACTCTTCAGGGCGACCACGCCGCGCGCCCGCAGATCAGCCAGATCGGCATTGAAAGCCGCCAGCAAATCATCCAGTGATGCGGCGCGCAGCAGCAGCGACTCCAGCAGCGTCTCCAATCGCAGCACCCGCCAGGCGGGGCAGCCGCACGCCTCGCCCATCTGCGCCACGTTCAGCGCCTTGCCTGATGGCGGGTAGCCATCATCCACCAGCAGACCAGCCAGACGCGCCTCGCCCATCAGCGCGGCCAGGTAATCATCTGGCCGCGCCGCCCGCGCCGCCAGAATCGTTTCTTCATCGGCATCGGGCGCGAGGCCCAAGGCCCGCCGCATCTCGCGCAGCGCCCATTGATAGTACACCAGCGAAGGCACATAGCTTTCGACCCTTCGACGCCCCTCGGTAAAGCAGGCCCGGAAAGATGGCAGGTCGGTATGGAACCAGCGTTGGGTAAACGGGTGGCAGTGCTGGTCTATGACCGCAATCTCAGAAAGATCAAGCTCTGGCATATGGCCCCCTAATGCAAAATCCCTTGGCCTCTTTGGCATTCACTGGTATACTCTCCCAAGGCTGGCGCGGTGTGAGAATCGGTTGCTCACTCTGTTGCCATCTGTTGTCAGGTGGTGTCATTGCTTCCCCTTGCTTTTGGTCATTGCTGGTGATAGACTGCTTTCCGGGCGTGGTGGGGTTCCCCTCCAAAATCGCCGAGGGGGTAAAAC
>DATBHW010000049.1 GCA_036557285.1 Ktedonobacterales bacterium | reverse complement strand
TGGCGAGCAGCCCTCTGCTTAATTTTGCAGCAGCCAGCAGGCATGGTTCCACCAATTATCGGGGGTCACTTGTAGCGCCGCCTTCCAGGCGGCCACCGCTGCGCCCTGGCGAGCGTTTGCCCTCCAGGCCAGCGGACCAGCAGGCCAACGCTGGCCGCCAAGATGGCGGCGCTACAAGTAACACGCCTCGCTTGCCAACACCTCAAATTTGGTAGAACCGCAGGCATCAGCCCGCTTGACGCTCAGCCAGCGATCTGTTACGATGCGCGCAAGGCAGCCAGGAACCACGAAGAAAGCGAAGAGAAGAAAGCATGGTCACGCTCTTGCTTCGCGTGCTTTCACACAGCACCGCCATCCAACCGCTGCTGGATATTCCAACCACGCGAGGCAGTATCCAAAGTGTGTTTCCGCGCGCGGCAAATCTCTTATTTGGTGGCCGCTTGCTGACATTGCACGCGCGCGAGACGCCCTGTGCCCCAAATGGGCTGGTGCTGCCCCTGCGCGCCGGACAGGGGCCGCTGGCCGATCTCCAAACCGGCATGGCCGTCATCATCGAGCGCGGCGCTATTCATATCCCTACGCCCAGCCTGCGCCTGAGTACCCAGAACAGCCAGCCCTGGAACCCACACCCTTCCCTTGAACCAGCGACTTGTCCGCCAGCGCGCTTAAAGCGCAACCTGGCTCATCTGACCACCCTGGTGGCAGAAAAAGCGCCCGGGGATGGGCTGGCGGCGCTGGTAGACCTGCCTGTTCCTGCTGCGGCTCGCGCCTCTTTGCCTGATGCCGCTGCGGCAGCGGACGGATCTTTTTTGTTACACACCGCCCGACCAGCCACAGAGCGTTTGTTGGAAGGAGCGATTCGACAGCAAATCCAGCTCGTGCGCCAGAGCGCCAGTACGCTCATTGGCCTGGGGCCTGGGCTGACACCATCTGGGGATGACCTGCTCATCGGGTTCATGGCCGCCACAATCTTACTCAGCGAACCGCTCGCACTCAGCAGCGAGTTTTATCAGCGCCTGCACGCGGAACTGCTGACCATCGCCCGCGGACGCACCAACAAGCTAAGCATTACCTGGATGGAATATGCGCAAAAGGGTGAGGTTGCCGAACATCTCGGGCGACTCTTCCAGGCGCTCGTCAGCGATGACTTACAGCTTCTGGAAGAAGGCGCAATGGCCGTACTCCAAAGTGGGGCAACGTCCGGCGCAGATCTATTGACTGGCATGATCCTGGGCAGTCGCTGTCTGCTAGAGCAGCGCAGGCTACAGCAAGCGAGAGGGTAAAAGCCATGACGTTCACGGTGAATGATGCCTTGAAAGTTGGCCCGCTTCGATTTGCCCGCGTGCTGGCAGGGGGTGATGGACTGAGCCATCCACTCTCCTATGTCAACGTCATGGAAGTGCCAGACATCCTCAAATGGGTCAAACGCGATGAGCTGCTTTTAACCACTCTCTATCCAATGCGCGATATGACCATTTCACCCGGCGAATTAGTACGCGAACTCTCTCAGCGTAACCTCGCGGGGATTGCCGTCAAAATCGGGCGCTATGTGGATGCCGTACCCGATGAAATGGTTGAGGCCGCCGAACGCGAACACCTACCCCTGCTTGAGCTTCAAGCGGATGTCTCCTTTAACGACATCATCAATTCCTTACTGGCTGAGATCCTCAATGCCCAGGCCAATCGCCTGCGCCATTCCCAGGATGTCCACCAGCGCTTCACCGACATTGTGCTGGCGGGCGGCGGCCTGGGGGAAATTGCTGAAAATCTAAGCGCGCTGGTCCAAAACCCGATCCTTATCGTCGGCCCCGAGCGCCGGATACTGGCGTCAGCCGAAAACACTGAGAGCACTGGTCTGCTGACACAGCTTATCAGTAAACAGGGCGACCATCAACAGCTTGCGGCCAGCGAATTGAATGAGAGCCTCAAAAGCTCAAAAGCGGCAACGACGACCAGACGCATGCTCCATGTTGGCAGCGAAACCTTTACCTGTGCTGTGCGGCCCATTCGGGTGGGCGCCGCCCTTTATGGCTCAATTATTGCTGTGCTGAGTAATCAGGAGCTGAATGATGGCATGGTTATGGCTATCGATCACGCTGCAACCGTCGCTGCAATAGACATCATGAAACAGCAAGCCATTCTCAATGTCGAGCGGCGCTTTCAAGCCGATTTCCTCGACGACCTGCTCTCCGGGCGCATCCAGTCAAGCGAGGCTATCTCAGCAAGGGCCAGCGCGCTGGCCTGGAACCTTGACCGACCAGCGCTGGTCATCGTCATTGCCTTTCACCGCGCGGGCCAGGATCCGGCCCAACGCTGGCGCAATCATGGCTCTTTCCGGCGTGATGGCATCCGAATTGTCGATCTGGCGCGCGCGGCGCTTTCGAAGCTTGATCGTGGGGTCATCCTCTGGGAACGTTCGGATAGCCTGGTTGCTTTGCTGACTGAACCCTGTGCGCACCATACTCAGCCGACGCTTGTACGCCAGGCCAGCATGCAGTTTGCCGGGCAAATCAACGAGGAATTACACATGGCCGGAGGCGAGGGTTGCTCCACGATTGGCGTAGGCCGCGCCTACAGCGATCCGCTCAAGCTGCATCTCAGCTATGAAGAGGCCCGTCAGGCGTTGGTCATTGGAGCCAAGGTTTGGGGCAGCGGCGCGGTCACACACTTTGAGGATTTGGGGGTCTATCGCATTCTGCACCACCACCCCGATAAAGGCGAATTGGATAGTTTTGCTGAAGAGGTTCTGGGCAAACTCATCGAATATGACCGCAAGCGCAATACTGATCTGGTCGAGACATTGGATGTGCTGATGGATTGCAATCTCAATATCTCTGTCGCAGCGCGCCGCCTCTATCTACATTACAACAGCCTGCGCTATCGTCTCCAAAAGATTGAAGAACTGATCGGCCCCTTCGTTGATGACGCCCATCAACGCTTCAACCTCCAATTCGCCCTGCGCATCCGCAAGGCCAGGCAACTGTAACTCAGGCTGGCAAAGAGTACGCAAATCGTTGAGCAGCTTTCGTCACAATTACCAGTGGACACGTGTTTATGATGCTGCTATGAATAGAAACTGACTAACTTCTTGCTGTTTTCCAGAAAGCAAACATACTGGCAGTCAAACAGCAAGCGAGTGCTGGCTAAACGAGTGCTGGCTATAGGATAGTCACCACTCGTCATGCCCCTGACATAGCACAGCAGCCAACGCCACCCCTGTAACCCTTAATCGAGGCTACAATGGTTATACGAATACTCGTCCGGCGAAACTTCTATTGTGATTCTGTCGCCCTGATGACCCTCTCGCGCTCCCTGGCAGCCCTCGCAGGCGTAGAAGACGCAGCGGCGGTCATGTCTACCCAGATGAACCAGACACTGCTCAAACAAGCGGGGCTGCTGACGGTTGACAACGCCGGAGAAGAGATCGGCGGGCCAAACGATCTGCTGGTTCTTGTGCGCGCCGAATCCGAAGAAGCCGCCGATACAGCACTGCAAGTGGCCGAAAGCGGTTTGCAAGCCAGACGCAGCAACCAGACCGACACGCAAGCGCAGCAGCGGCCAGTATCGCTGGAGCAAGCTGTGCAGCGCCAGCCATCGCTGAACCTGGCTTGCATCTCTGTGCCGGGGGCATACGCCGCCATCCAAGCGCGCCAGGCGCTGCTGGCCGGTCTCCACGTCTTTCTCTTCAGCGATAACGTCAGTCTGGAGCAAGAGATCGCGCTGAAAACGCTGGCAGCCGAGCGTGGGCTGCTCATGATGGGTCCAGATTGCGGCACAGCCATTATCAACGGCGTCGGGCTGGGGTTTGCTAATGTCGTGCCACGCGGCCCCATTGGCATCGTCAGCGCCTCCGGCACTGGTCTTCAGCAGGTAAGCTGTCTGATCGCTGAATATGGGCTGGGTATCTCCCAGGCTCTCGGAACCGGGGGACGCGACCTCTCGCAGACAGTAGGCGGCAGGGCTATGCTGGCTGGCCTCGACCTCCTACAGAGAGACCCCCATACGAATGTGATCGTCTTGCTCTCGAAGCCGCCCGCGCCAGAGATCGCCCGGCGCGTCATTGCCAGCGCCGCCCAGATCGCCAAACCAACCGTGATTGCGTTCCTGGGCGCTACCCCCGGCGATTCGGAAGCGCAGCCCTCTGCCCATCTACACTTTGCCAGTACGCTCAGCGATGCCGCGCGAATGGCTGTGCAATTAGCTGGTGGGCAAGCGCCGCGTCCGGGTGACGCTCTGCCCGACGACGCCCGCCGCGCGATTCAGAACGCGAGAGATGCTCTCAAGCCCGGCCAGCGCCATGTGCGTGGCATCTTCTCCGGGGGTACGCTCTGTGACGAGGCGATGGCACTGCTCAGCGCAAGCCTTGGCCCGATCTATTCCAATATTCCGCTGCGCCCGGAATGGCGTCTGGCCGACGCCAGAACAAGCCGGGAACATACTGCCATCGACTTTGGCAGCGACGAATTCACCGTAGGCCGTCCGCATCCTATGATCGATGCCGACTTACGGCTGCGGCGGCTGGCCCAGGAAGCGCAAGACCCGACAACGGCGGTTATCTTGCTCGACATCGTGCTGGGCTATGGCTCCCATGCTGACCCGTCCAGCGAGTTTGCCCCCGCCATCGAGCGCGCCAGGGCAGCCGCTGCTGAAGATGGGCGCTCGATCGCCTGTGTCGTCTCGCTCTGCGGGACCGAGCAAGACCCGCAAGGACTTGCTTATCAGCGCAGCTTGTTCAGCCAGGTCGGAGCACTCGTCTTCACCGAAAACGCCCTGGCCGCGCGCGTCGCCGCCGAGATCGTCAACAAGCGCATTGGAACGCAGGGCGAGTAACGCCAGTCAGCAGCGATACAGAGGAGCATCAATGGCTGAACCGAATCTCTTTAGCAGCGAGCTACAGGTGGTAAACGTCGGCCTCGATTTGTTTGCAGAGACACTGGCCGCGCAGGGGCTTGAGCCGATGCGCGTGGCATGGCAGCCTCCGGCTGAGGGCATGGGCCTGGAACTCTGGCAGACGCTGGCCGAAGCCCGCATCGAGGCCGCCAATGAGCGCGCCGTTCAGCGCATGCTGGCGGCGCGGCCTATCCTGGTTGATGTGCGCCCCGCAAGCGAAGTTCTGCCGGGCATGAGCCGCCAGACCATCCTTCACGCCGGCCCGCCGATCACCTGGGAACGCATGTGTGGCCCGCTGCGTGGAGCGATCATTGGCGCGCTCCTGTACGAAGAGTTGGCCCACACCGAGCAAGAAGCGCTGGCGCTGATCGAGCGGGGCGAGATTGCGTTTTCGCCCTGCCATCATCACCAGGCCGTTGGGCCGATGGCAGGCGTCATCTCGGCTTCCATGCCGGTCTACGTACTCGAAGATCAGGTACATGGAACCAACGCCTTCTCCACCCTCAACGAAGGGCTGGGCAAGGTGCTGCGCTATGGAGCCAACGATCAGGAGGTTCTTGATCGGCTGCGCTGGATGCGCGATGTCCTGGGGCCAGCACTGAGCCGCGCCATTCGCGCAGCAGGTGGCTTAGATGTCAAGCAGCACACCGCTCAGGCGCTTCAGATGGGCGATGAGTGCCATAATCGCAACCGCGCCGCCAGTTCCATCCTCATCCGCACATTGGCCCCGTTTCTGGTCGAGACCAGCCAATCGCCACAGGAAACCGCCAGCGTTCTGCGCTTCATGGGCGAAAACCAGCACTTCTACCTCAACATATCAATGGCCTGCTGCAAAGCTTCCGCCGATGCCGCAGCCGCCGAACCATTCAGCAGCCTGGTCACAACTATGGCCCGCAACGGCTCCGACTTTGGCATCAGAGTCAGCGGACTAGGGGAGCGATGGTACACTGGCCCGGCGCAGCAGGTGCGCGGCCTCTATTTTACCGGCTTCAACGAGGCCGACGCCAACCCCGACATCGGCGATAGCACCATTTCCGAGACTGTCGGGATCGGCGCGTTTGTCATGGCCGCCGCGCCCGCCATTGCGCAGTTTGTCGGCGGCGCGCCCGCCGACGCGGCGCGCTATACGCTGGAAATGTACGACATCACCCTGGCCGAAGACAGCAGCATGGCGATTCCGGCGCTCGATTTTCGCGGCGCGCCCGCTGGCATCGATCTACGCAAGGTCGTGCTGCTGAACCGCCCGCCTATTATCAACACTGGCATTGCCCACCGCCTGCCAGGCATCGGCCAGATAGGCGCGGGGATCGTCGAACCACCGATGACATGCTTCACCCAGGCCCTGGCAGACCTGGCAGCAGTAATACAGCAACCGCCTTCAGCGGGAGAAGCCGGGCGCTAGTCTTCCTCTGGCAGAAGAGGCGCAGCAGGTGAGGTCGAAGGTGAAAACGCGCTGCCATCAGATTGCTGAGCAGACATCGAAACGCTGCGCGCCTGAAGGTTGTGCAGGTGGGTGATAAGATTATGAGCGCCCGCCGCAGCATCAAAGGGTACCTGCTGACTTAGTTCGGGATCGGCAGCCACAGCCTCAAACTGGCTAATGATGCGGCGGATGGTCGCCAGATCAGTGATACGCTGGCGTACCACCGCGTCATACGTTTCGGCAAGAGCCTGCGCCGAAAGCAGCGTCATCGCCTCAAGGGGCGTGCCCCCTGAGAGGGCAGCCGCCCCGGCAGGCGGCGGCGCGGCTATCGAGCCAGGGGGATATATTGGTGGGCCAGGCGGACCAGTCAGGCCAGCAGGAGCCGCCGGATACGAGGGTGCGCCAACCACTGGCGCGCCCGGCATTGCGCTCAGGCTATCCTGCCCCGCGTTTTGAGGTACGGCAGGCAGAGCAGTCGTCGGATGCGACGACGCTGGATGTCCAGCCGCGTGCGCTGCGCCTGGCAGATGGGAGCCTTCTAACGTATGCACCCTGACCGCGTGTACCGCAACTCCCCGATCAGCAACCTGCTCTCGCATGGCATCGGTGAGTCGTTCATTGATTCGCTCCAGCGGCGAAGCAGGCTGATCGTCATCGCTCTCATCAACAGCATAGGCTCCCGACGCGGGGTGAGCGCCGCCAGGGTGTCGAAAATCATCAATGGAGAGGCCGCTGACTACATCCTGCACCACAGATTGTAGCTGCTGCTGGATGGGCCTTTGCCATTCTTTGGTCGTGCGAATCGCCAGATGCTCCTCCCCAGGAACCACCTGATAGGTCATCGCCACACTCATCGTCACCTGCTCACCCGAAAACAACGTGATTGGTGGGATACGTGTCTCATAGCGTATTCTTTGTGTCTCGACTACTCCCAATGCCTTTTCGCCAGGCGCGCGCAAGTTGAAGCCCGGCTGCAAGGTACGGTTATGTCTCCCAAAGAGTCCCATCACCGCCACCGTCCCCTCTTTCACCGGGTAGTAGCGTTCCCGCAGCGCCACGACCCCCAGCGAGAGCAGCAGAATACTCAGGATCAACGCGAAGATCGGGAGAAAGAGCGCAAAAAATGCTGCGGCCAGAAAGACGAGGAAGCCACCAACGACACCAACAGCCCAGAACGCATCATTCGGCGCATAGAGCAGGATCGCCGATTGAAGCACCCCGATAGCGGCGAAAATGAAGAGCATGGCTCCCGCTTGCCGGGAGTGAATAACCAGGATCAGGAGGAAAAAAGCCACGACCAGCAGCAGCGGAATGAGCCAGCAAGAATGCCTTCGAAAGCTCCGCCAGCCTGGTAAGAACACAGGGCTTGCAGCGGCCTGCCGCGATGGACCCGCGACAAGCTGCTGATCTTGAGGCGCCGCAAAAGGTGTAGTATGCCTGCGCACTGGGGCAGCCGGAACCGTCGGCGGCAGAGAAGCCATCGGTTGGAGCCTGTTGGACAGGGGGTACGTCTTCTCCGTCTCAATCCCAGGAGAATCAGCAGCGCGCGGCGTCGGCCAGGGCGGGATGGGAGACAGTGGAAGGCCCAGACGGCTATCAAACGCTGGCGGCATGTCCTCTTCTTGAAGAGGATACTCTCCCGGATTTTGGGCGAGGCGTCGCTGGCGCTCTAGCATACGCAAACGGCGCAACTCCTGGGAAGTGACCTGCGAGGAGTCATCTTCCCCATCCTCATCCTCCTCAGGGAGGAGGTCTTCGTCGGAATCACCCAGCATAGGTACTCCTGGCTGCTTGCGCCTTCCCAGACCTGCATGACCAGCCCGCTTCAGGCTAAAAACTGGCGAACCTCCACACGGGAGAGGCGATGACTAGCCGCTATTCCTCGTTGATGACCATCCTTACTGTCAATTGAGCCTATCGCTCCCTCTCGCAGAAGCTGGGCCACTCCTCTCGCCTGCGCCGTCGGCGCGTTTTGTTTTACAACAATTCCCTCCTCCGACATCACAACTTACCCCACCAGAGCGCTTCGGCGCTTCCAGCGCATTCACCGGAACCTGCACCGTCGCTCCACTTTCCAGCATCACTTCTGCCGTTTGTTTGAGAGCGTTGATACCAACGACCTTCCCCAGACCGCTGGGCGTATTGATATACGCGCCTATCGAGGGCAGGCCCTGCTTGGCCTCAATATACTGGTCGTTCTCATACGCCAGGCAGCACATCAGCCGACCACATACCCCTGAGATTTTGGAAGGGTTGAGTGGCAGCCCCTGCTCTTTCGCCATCTTGATCGAGACCACCCCGAACTCGGTCAGCCACGAGCTACAGCAGAGCGTTTTGCCACAGGGGCCAACACCACCCAACAATTTAGCCTGGTCGCGCGCGCCAATCTGGCGCAGTTCAATGCGCGTCCGAAACTGCGCGGCCAGGTCACGCACCAACGCCCGGAAATCCACGCGCTCCTCAGCCGTGAAATAGAAGGTGAGACGGCTGCCATCGTAGGTGTATTCAGCCTCCACCAGTTTCATCGGCAGCTTGTGAAAATCCACGCGCTGGGCGCAGCGCACTAAGGCGTTTTTTTCTTTACTCTTAAAAGCCAGCAACTGCCGCAGATCGTCCTCGGTCGCCTGCCTTAAGATCGGCTTGAGGGGATCGGTCAGCTCGGCCTCCACCACCTGCTTTGGAGCAATAACCACGCGCCCCGCTTCAATGCCGCGCGCGGTCTCGACAATCACGAAATGGCCCTTCTCCAGGTCTTTACCGGCAGGGTCAAAGTAATAGATGCGGCCAGCAGGGCGGAAACGAACCCCAACAACATGCGCCATATCTGCCGCTCCTCAGGAGTCGGAAATCTCGCTGGCCAGCAAGATCGCCTCCGCTACTTCCCGCATTGACTTGCGGTTATTCATGCTCAGCTTCTGAATCCGGCGGAACGCTTCCTGCTCGGTCAGCCCGTATTTTTGCATCAACAGACCCTTGGCACGCTCAATCACCTTGCGCGTGGCAAGCTGATCTTGCAGGTCTTTCGCCTGCTTCTCTATCGCGCGAAACTCCGAGAAACGCGCCAGCGCAATTTCGATGGCGGGCCGGATGTCGCTTTGCCGCCAGGGCTTCACAATATAATTGACGACCCCGGCGCCTTTAGCGCGATCAATCAGTTCCTCGTCGTTATAGGCCGTCACCAGCACCACCGGCGCGATCTTCTCACGAGTCAGCGTCTCCGCAGCCGTAATGCCGTCAAGTTCAGGCATACGAATATCCATCACGACCAGATCAGGCCGCAATTCTCGCGCCAGATTCACGGCGCTGACGCCATCAACCGCCTCGCCAACCACCAGATAGCCCTGGCGCGTCAATTCCTCTTTTAAGTCAATACGAATGATTGGCTCGTCATCCGCGATAATAATGCGTGTCGGCATCATCGTTACCTCAACAGTCCATCAAAGGAGCACAAGTCGGCGCTCTGAGAGGCCAGCATCACTTGAGCATCAATAAAGCTGTGAAAAGTCCATTCAAGAGGAGTATAACACACCAGACAGATGATAGATGGTCTATCCTACATTGGCGGACTGAGGAGCCTGCCTCCAATCAAGAACAGCATATTTCGTGGCCGCCAACTCTTCAGCCAGACCGCGCTCGCTCTCGGTTAGAGGCAGCGGCTCGAAGGGTACGCCAAGCGCCGCGCTGAAGCCGCGCGCAAAGGCATCGCGTACCGCTTCCCACGTGGCCCTGGGAGCAAAGGCGAGCACGCTGGCCGTCGCTTCCTGGTAGCTTGCCAGGGCCATCTGCCGCGCTTCCTCCGTTGGATACTTAAGCAGCGAGAAGAGCAGCGGCCCACGTCCCTCCAGAGGGATCGTACCCTGCTGTAACACGCTGTTCTCCTTCCAGACCTGCGCGCTGCCCACCAGTTTACGCCCATTGCTCGTCAGATCAGCCTGCGTCGAGAAAGAGAAGCAGGCGGCTGTTTGCTGCTTGCTAACCCGGTTGGTACTCACTTCCGAATAAATGCCGAACTCCTCCAGCGCAGCAATAATGCCCTGCGCCAGCCAGCTATAGGCGGCAACCACGCCGCTGGGCGTCCCATAGGGTGTGGAGGTGATCACGCTGTAGGTAAACTCGTCAACATGCAAGACCGCCCGCCCGCCCGTTGGGCGACGCACCAGATCGATCCCGCGCGCCGCGCACTCCTCCGTCAGAATCTCGCGTTCCACGTCCTGGAAGCGGCCCAGCGAGATCGCCGGGCGTTCCCAGCTAAAGGCGCGCAGAGTCGGGGGAGTTTCGCCGCGCAGATGAAACGTCAGAATCGCCTCATCAATCGCCATATTCAACGCCGCACTGCTGGCGCCAGTATCAAGGAAGCGGTAGGGAGAAAATATCGGCATAAGAGCCTCTTTCGGAAATACGGAAATAGGAAACCACCAGAGATCGCATCAAGCGCCAACCGCATGTATATGCCTTCAGGGTAAACGGAGCGCTCCGCTTTGTCAAGGAAACGAGGCCCGCACGTTCTAGCAAAAATGAGGTGGTGGCAAGCGAGGCATGGTACTTGTAGCGCCGCCTTCCAGGCGGCCAACGCTTCGCCAGGGCGAGCGTTTGCCCTGCGGGCCAACACACCAGCAGGCCAGCGTTGAGCCGCCAGGAGGGACGCGCGAGCGACCAACGGGAGCGAGAGGACGGGGCAACAGCAGCGGCCCGCGACCGAGCGCAGCGAGGGAGAATGCGGGAACCAGGTTCCCGCAAGGGCCGCTCCCCAAAGGGGGAGGCAAGCGGCCCTTCCCGAAGGGGGGCGGCGCTACAAGTGGCAACCCCCGATAGGTGGTGGAACGAGGCCCGCACGTCCAATGAAGGGCACGGGTGAAGGGCAGAGATGCACATAGCACGGTATCACCTGTGCTACAATGAGCGCGCTATAAGAGCATACCTATCGAACGCAGACCAGATTCTCCCTTTCTCAAGAACCAGGCGGATCGAGGCAAATACAAATATGGGCCAGTTTGAGAAACACGTCTTTATCTGCACGTCTGGCAAGTGGTGTCCCACCAAAGACGGAGATTCGCTGGCGGTGCATGGCTATCTCAAGAAGCGCGTAGCCGAGGCCGGGCTGGCCGGGCAGGTGCGCATCAACCATTCCGGCTGCCTGGATCAGTGTGGCAACGGGCCAATGATGGTCATCTATCCAGAAAACGTCTGGTATTGGGGCGTCACCCTCGAAGACGCCAGGGAGATTTTCGAGGCGCATCTGCTGGGCGGCAAACCTGTCGAGCGCCTGATCTATCGCCCGGCAAAAACAGGCAAGAATAAGTTACCGCGCGACGAACGCGACAAACCCATCGGGCGGCCAGAGCGCCAGCCCATTTGAGCATGACACGAGGTGATCGCTCTATGAAGGTTTTTATCTCCACCGACTTTGAGGGCGTGGCGGGCATCGTTGATTGGGACCAGATTCTGGCAAATGGGCGCGACTATGAGATGGGCCGACGGCTGCTCATTGACGAAACCAACGCGGTGATTGACGGAGCGGCAGAGGCCGGGGCCAATGAATTTGTCGTCAACGACTCACATTCTTTTATGCGCAACATCCCCCCGGCTGAACTGCATGGGCGCGCCAGCTACATTGCAGGCAAGCATAAGCCGCTCTACATGATGGAGGGTCTGGATAGCTCCTTTGATGCCGTCTTCTTTGTTGGCTATCATGGCTCCATTGGCGCCAGCCAGGCTATTTTAAGCCACAGCTACAATCCGCGCGCCATCTGGGAGGTGAAGATCAACGGGCGCATTGTGGGCGAAACCGCGCTCAACGCCCTGGTAGCCGCGCATTACGGCGTGCCTATCGTCCTGGTCACAGGCGATCAGGTGACGGCCAGGGAGGCCCGCGAGACGCTGCCCGATGTAGAGTGCGTGGTCGTCAAAGAATCCATCACGCGCTACGCCGCCGCCAACCTGCATCCGCAGGTGGCCTGCGAGCGGCTCTATGAAGGGGCCAGGCGCACCATCCAGGGGCTGATAACCCACAAGCCTCCAGTTTTTGATCTACCGACGCGCATAGAAGTCACCTTCCTGACAGCCGATATGGCCGAATCAGCCACCTGGCTGCGCGGCATCGAGCCGGTGGCCGACCAATCGCGCACCGTCGCATTCGAGGAGACAGACACGCTGGCGCTCTTTCGCACCTTCGTTACCATGATTCAGTTGACGCGCGCTCTGGTCGAGTAACAGAAAAGCCGCTGGTAGCGCGCTGCCAGGGACGACGCTACCGGCGGCCTTGTTTGCCCAGGTCCATCCTGGCAATAAGGCAGGCCAGTGTGCTATGCTTTGGTCAGGAGGAACTTGCGAACGTATGCGGGAACGCTTGCCACGCCAGAGCCAATCAGCCAAAGATGATAGCATTATACGCTTCAACCCTCCCCAGACGCGCACCATCACCATTCAAGGGCTGGTCATCGTCGCGGCAACGGTGGTCAGCGGCCTGCGCGTTGTAGCTGTGGGCATATCTGTCTGGTGGCTGATCCCTCTCTCGCTGGCGCTGTATATCCTGATGCTGTGCATTGATGTCTCGGTGGAAGTCACCTCGACAGAGATTGCCGTGTGGCCCTGGCTGGGGCAGTTGGTGCATCTCCCCTGGCAGCATCGCTATCCCATCTGGGCGCTGGTGGATATTCAACGGCTGCGCTATGGTAGCCTGCGCCTCATTTTTATCGCGGGAGGGCGCGAGCGCCGCATCATTCTCTGGAGCCTGGGCTTTCCGCCACGCAACATCCCAGCCTTGCTGCGAACTATTCAGATCAATCGGACCCCACACTAACGGCAAAGCGTGCGAACAGAGTTGCGCTTCCTGGCGCTTCCTGCTATAATGGACCCAGCAGCCAGATCAGCAGCGCCAGACAGAAGCCATTCTGCCAGTGCAGCCCTGGGACATCCGCCGCGCAAACGCGCCGATCATGTGGTATCATGCCGGGAAGGCCCGCAGCAGCACAGAAAGAGCAGAGAGCGCAGAGCGTATCACTACAGCGTATCACTACAACGGCGCTCGTATTCAGTCAGAAGGACTTGCTACTCCCAACTGGCCCAACCTATGGTTGATCAACCATGTGGATAGCGCATCATCGGCCCTCGTGCTGAGCAGCATGAGATGGCACAGAAGGGCCAGCCCAAAGAACCTTTCGCTTTAGAGGGGCATCCACATTCCCTTATCAGCGCGCCGAAACCGACAAACACTCATACTTCGCATCATCCCGTAAGGAGAGCCTGCCTGTGGGACGTAACTGGACCAGCGCGGAGATTCGCGCAACTTTTTTGGATTATTTTGCCAGCAACGGGCATCTGAAAGTACCCAGTTCATCGCTCATCCCGCGCAACGACCCTACCGTCTTGCTGACCACAGCGGGCATGCAGCAGATGATCCCTTATTTTCTAGGACGCGAGACAGCGCCCGCTGTGCGCCTGACCTCAGCGCAAAAATGCTTTCGCACCACCGACATTGACAAAGTAGGCAACGAACGCTCGCTCACGTTCTTCGAGATGCTGGGCAACTTTTCGGTGGGGGATTATTTCAAGCGCGAGGCCATAGGCTTTGCCTGGGAACTGCTCACCAAAGTCTACGGGCTGCCGCCTGAGCGCCTCTATCTGACGGTCCACCCCGATGATGACGTCGCCCCGCTCTACTGGCATGAGGTCGCGGGCTATCCCGACGAAGCCATCACCCGGCTCGAAGATAACTGGTGGGGGCCGCCGGGAGCCTCTGGCCCCTGTGGCCCGGATTCTGAGATCTATTATGATCGAGGGCCAGAACATGGCTGCGGCAGAGCCGATTGCCGTCCGGGCTGCGAATGCGAGCGATTTCTGGAAATCTGGAACCTCGTCTTTATGCAGTTCTATCAGGATGCAGAAGGCGCCCGCACGCCCCTTGCCCGGCAAAACATAGACACCGGCCTGGGTCTGGAACGCCTCTCGATGGTCCTTCAGGGCAAAGAATCGGTCTTTGATACCGACCTCTTTCGGGCCATCATTGATCGCTTCGCCGAACTGATCGGCGCCAGCTATGGCCGCAATTCTAATGTGGATACGTCACTGCGCGTCATCGCCGATCACGGGCGGGCGCTTGTCTTCCTGGCGGCAGATGGCGTGCTGCCCAGCAATGAAGGGCGCGGCTACATCTTTCGCCGGATTCTGCGCCGGGCTGTGCGACACGGCAAACTGCTGGGCCTGGATAACCCTTTCCTGGCCGAAGCAGCCGATACCGTCATCAATCTGATGGCGGGCCACTACACCGAACTCGCCCAGCGCCGCGACCAGATTGTAGAAATCCTCAGTCACGAGGAGCGCAAGTTCGGCCAGACACTGAGCCTGGGGTTGCAACTCCTCAACGAAGTACTTGATGACTTGCAAAAGCGGGGCGAGCAGGTTGTTCCCGGTGAAGCGGCCTTCAAGCTCTATGACACTCACGGCTTCCCGCTGGAACTTACCCAGGAAGTAGCGGCGGAACGAGGCATGCTCGTAGACATCATCGGTTTTGAAGGCGCGATGCAGCGTCAGCAGGAACGTAGTAAACAACCAGAAGTCTTTGCGCGGGAGCGCGAGGAGGAGACATGGGGGCAACTGGCGGAGAGGGTTCCACCGACGGAGTTCACCGGCTACGGCGGAACAATGGGGGCGAGTCGGATCGTAGCAATGATAGCCGAAAACACCCTTCAGGACACGATCAGCGCGCCGCAGATCGCGGCAGTGGCTCTGGATCAGACGCCATTTTACGCGGAAAGCGGCGGGCAGATCGGCGACCGGGGAACGCTGAGCAGCCCGACGGGAATCTTCGAGGTGCTGGACACGCGGCGGCCAGTCCCCAATCTGATCGTCCATTACGGGCGGATGATCGAGGGACACCTGCGCGTGGGCAGCGAGGCGCGGGCCGAGGTGAACGTCTTGCGGCGGGAGGACACGATACGCAACCACAGCGCAACACACCTGCTGCACCGCGCGCTCAAAGAGGTTCTGGGAGAGCAGGTCCAGCAAAAGGGCAGCCTCGTGGAACCGGAGCGCCTGAGATTCGATTTCAACCACCCACGCGCCCTGACCGTCGTGGAGGTTCGGCGGATCGAGCGGCTGGTGAACGAGTGGATTCGCAACGACTATCACGTCGAAACCGCGATTCTGCCCCTTCAGGAAGCCCTGACAACCGGGGCCATGCACCTGTTCGGGGAAAAGTATGGGGATCAGGTGCGCGTCGTAACGATGGGCCGCAGCAAAGAACTGTGCGGGGGGACTCACTGCCACGCTACGGGACAGATCGGCATCTACGTGACGACCCAGGAGACCAGCATCGCGGCAGGGATTCGGCGTATCGAGGCGCTGACCGGGCGCGCGGCGGAGGAGCATCTGATCGGCAGAACTCAGACATTGGACGCCCTGGCCGCAAAGCTCCAAACCAGCCCGGACGCTCTGGAGACGCGCCTGGAGCAAGTCGTTCAGGATTTGGCCGCAGCGCGCAGACGCCTGGCTCAACTGGACCGCGAGGCAGCCAGGGAGGAGGCCAATCAATTGGCTTCGGCGCCAAAAATGGTCTCCGGCATCCCAGTGGTAGCGGCTCACGTCTCGGCTTCGGACGACAAGACCCTGCGCGAAATGGGGGATCAGATTCGCTCCCGGCTGGGTTCGGGCCTGGTAGTGCTGGCCGCAACACTGGAGAATCGCGTGGCGTTTATCGTGGCCGTCACTCCCGATCTGACCAAAAGGGGGCTGAACGCGGGCAAAATCGCGGCAGTGGTGGGCGAGCGCCTGGGCGGCAAGGGCGGGGGTCGCCCGGATTCGGCCCAGGGCGGCGGCAAGGACAGTGAGCAACTGCCACAAGCCCTCCAGGCCGTAACGCAGATCGTCCAGGACAGCCTGGGGCTTCCCGACTACACACCTGAGTCCTGACCAATGGAACAGGTCATTTTCCTCCACGCCGACGAAGATAACGAGGATGCGCTGAGTCAGATTCAGCAGAGCCTGGCCCAGCGCCTGATCCTGGTCGCGCCCATTCAGATGGACCGGCTGCGCCTGAGCCTGCTGCTGCGGCTAGCCCGGCGTCAGGTTATCGCTCAGGCCAGACAGCTTTACCTCATCAGCGAAGATCGCCTGGCGCAGATGCTTGCGACCAGGCTGGGATACAGGGTAGCGTCTACCCTCGATGAATATCGTGGCCTGACGCCACATCCCAGTTCCTCCTTCAGAAAATACCCTCGCCAGGCAGCGCCGATACTTCCTCTTGCCGGGTCACGCCCACCCACGCCACCCCCAGCCTGGCCGAGGACGCTTCCATCAGAAGCTGCGCTGGTCGACCCTTCAGAGCCGCCACCTCCCCCGCAGAGGAAGAAGCCCAGCGCCAACCTGGAAAAGATGCTGGAGGATGGCTATCTCCCCAACCCGGCGGCAATCCCTGACCTGGACGAAGAGGAAGAGCGCGCCGAGCGCGAGGAGCCAGAGCGCCTGCGCTATGAAATTGCCGACGAGAACCATCCCTCCCAGGCGCAGCAGGAAGCAGAACAGCATGAAGAGCAGATCATCGCCAGGATTCTCAGAACGAGCCGCCTTGGGGCGGCCCCTCCCGCGCCACCTGCGCCTGAGAGCCAGACCGACCAGAGCCAGGGCAGCCCTCCACCAACTCAAACAGCAAACGATGCGACACAGGAGGAAGACCCGCCACCAGAGCCGCCCGCAACAGATAGCGGGACCAGCGGCTCATCAGCGAGCCAACCCGCGAAACCTCCCGCCCATCCAGCAGATCAAGCCTCGGCTGCTCCCCATCCTCCAGAAAAGGAGACGCCTGGCGCTGAACCGCGCAGAGAGGGCCAGGACAATGGCTTGCCCTCTCTGCGCACTATTGATGAACTGCTCCTCGAACGTGGCAGAAGAACCGTTTTTGATTGGTTCGAGCGTCAGGCCGCCGCAGCCACCGCAGCGATCTCTAGCAGGGCTAACTCGGTTGGCACAGCACGATCTGCCGCTGAAACGCCGGCCAGAACAAGTATTGGCGCAGAAGCACCCGCTCCAGCAACCCTGTGGGTAAAACCAGCAGGCGCTGGGGGACAACTTCGCCAGCCTTGGCGGCTCGCCCAGGCACTCAGACCCTCTCACTCAGGCAGCCGCTTGCAGCTTCGCCCACCAGGAGTTCTCGCCTGGCGGCGCATCGGCGTTATCAGCGTACTGGCGCTCTCGCTCCTGATGCTGGGCGCAGGCTCCGCCCTCATCCCATCAGCCGAGGTACGTTATCACGAGGAAATCACCCCCTACAGCGAGATTCTCGTGCTTGGCGCTCGGCCCGGTGTGGCAGATCAGCCTGCGGGCGCACAACATCTCGCATCGGCAGCGCCCGCCGAGATCGCGCGCTTTGACGGCGTATTGACAGCGCAAGTCCCTGCCACCGGACTCCGAAATCTGCCCGACACCCCTGACCACCCGATCTTCTACCCGACACAGGCAGATATTGACGAAGCGACCAGCCAGTTGCAGGCGCAGTTGCAACAATGGGGAGAGACCACACTCCGCGCCCAACAAGAGCCAGGGGATATTCTAGGGCCAGCGTTCTCAGAGACTGAGACGCTGGTCTTTCCACCAGCAGGCACAAACCTGCCTGCTGGCGTCTCTCACTTCCAGGTGGCTCTGGCGCTGCATCTACACGCCACCCTGCTACATCATCAGGCATTACTGCAAGCGGTACAGAATCGGCTGCGCCAGGATGTGAGCCAGAGGAAACCAGGATTTGCGCCACTGCCTGGGCAGGCTCCGAAAATGACCATCCTGAGCGTTGGGCCAGCCGGACCAGGAGATGCGCAGCTTGAACTGCTGGTGCGCGTGCAAGCCAGGGCGATGATTGGCCCGGCCCTCACCCCGGAACAGGCGCGCTCGGCCATTTCAGGTCTGGCGATGTCTGCGGCTGAAGCGTACCTGAACGGCCAGCCAGGTATTACCCATGTCTCGATCAGCGTACAGCCCAAATGGCTCAACCGCTTGCCAATTTTCTCAGCAAGGATTACAATCAACCTCGAAAGCTAGGGGGGACACATGCGACTCATTGGGCTTGATGTAGGCGAAGCGCGGATCGGAGTTGCTGTCAGCGACCCCACAGGCGTCCTGGCATCTGCGCGCGTGGTCCTGGCCCGACGGCCAGAGGATGCGGCCCTGCTGGCGCTTCAGCGGCTGGTGGAAGAAGAAGAGGCCGAGGCAATCATCGTTGGCTTACCGCGTAGCCTCAGCGGTGAACTTCATAGCCAGGCAGTGCTGGTTCAGGAATTCGCCGAGCGGCTTCGCCAGCAGGTAGCGGTCCCCATCCATTTCTGGGACGAGCGACTTTCGACTGTGACAGCCGAGCGCGAAATGCGCGCCTCTGGAACCAGGCGCGATAAACGCAGGGCCATGATCGACGCGGTGGCCGCCGCCATTATTCTACAAAGCTATCTCGACGCCTCTCGCAGACAGGCGCAGGGCAACGTATCGAACGAACCAGGGATGGATGAATGAAGAGTAAGGTGATGCTGGCATGAAGAAACGACGGCAGCGGCTGATCGTGATCGTACTGCTCCTGATGCTGGCCTGTGGCGGCGCCTGTGGCTTTGGCGTCTGGACGATAGCTGTCAATCTTCTCCAATCGGCTGGCCCGCCAGACTCGCCAACAGTGACATTTATCATCCGCGAAGGCGAAACCACTGCTCAGATTGCTGACGAATTGCAGGCGAAAGGGCTGATCCGCAACGCGCTGGCTTTTCGCCTCTGGGCACGCTATCGGGGCCTGGATCAGCGGCTTCAGGCAGGTTCGTATCAACTTTCAGCCGCGATGACTATTCAAGAGATCGTTACCATACTACTGAGCGCCTCTCCAGATGCCATCTGGGTCACGATCCCTGAAGGCTACCGGATTATTCAGATCGCCCAGCGTCTAGCCACCACAGAAGAACTCGTCAATTTCAAGTCAGATGAGTTTATCCAGATTGCCCAGACAGGCAGCTACACTGACGACAAGGGCAAAAGGGTTTCGCTGGCCGCGCAATACTGGTTCTTGAAACATTCCCCCCAGGGCGAAACAGGCCGCGCGCCGAACAGCATCAAATGCACAGCAACGTGTGATGGAGTGCTGGAAGGCTTTCTCTTCCCTTCTACCTATCTGGTAACATTGGACGCCCACGCTTCAGATGTCATCAAGCAGATGCTCAACCTCTTTGGTGAACAGATCTGCCCTGGGCCGACCAATCAGCCGGATACCTATCTGGCGGATGAGCAGCAATGCCAGGCTCACGGGGCCATTTTTGACACAGCCAACCAGCAGACGATTTTTGACTTGCTCCAAAAGGACTACGGCAATACCGACAGCAAAAACATGGCAGATAAGCTCTATCACGCGCTCACCCTCGGCTCCATCGTCGAGCGCGAATCGCGCACCCACGCTGACCGCCAGGGCATCGCCTCCGTATACTACAAACGCTATCGGATCAGCACTGGCGAACTCACTCCCCCGGAAGCCGGGCTAAGTCTTCTGCAAGCTGATCCCACGTTGCAGTACTGGCTGGGTACTACTGATACCCCCTGGCCGCAGTTACAGCAGGGCGGAAGCCAATATCCAACCAATCCCTATGACACTTATAAGATCGAGGGATTGACACCAGGCCCGATTTGTAGCCCTGGCCTCGATGCATTCACCCAGGCCATCCATCCCCCCGACACAACCTACTACTATTTCATTACGGGCAGTGATGGCAAGACGCACTACGCCAGCAACTACCAGGAGCAGCAGCAGAATATCAACCAATTCGGCCAGCCCTGATAGCGTCTGGCTGCTGCGCACAAACCCGAACGACTCTGGCGCATCATTTCCAGGTGAATCCACCTGAATTATTGGGAGAAGAGAGATACACGTATGGACTGGATCAAAGCGCTCGTTCTTGCCGCGCTGCAAGGCGTCACCGAACTGTTTCCAGTAAGCAGCCTGGGCCACACAGTCGTTCTTCCCGGCGCGCTGAGGTGGGGTGACCTGCTCGACAGCGATACGTTTCTGCCTTTGATCGTAATGCTCCACCTGGGTACAGCCGCCGCGCTCCTGCTCTTCTTCCGGCGCGATTGGCTGGCCTTGATTCGCGCCTTTATCCGCACGGTTGCCAAAGGCAAAATTGGCGAAGATCCCAACGAGCGCCTCTCCTGGCTTATCGTCATCGGGACCGTTCCGGCAGGCTTGATCGGCCTGATCTTTGAGAAACCGTTGGCATCGTTGTTTTCTATCCCTGAACTGGCCGCCGTATTCCTGATTATCAACGGCTCTATCCTCTTTCTAGGCGAACTCCTGCGCAGGCGCGCCGAGCCAAAAGCCTTTGATCGCCAGAAGCAGGAGATGATCTTCCACGACCTGGACCAGTTGACCTGGAAAGGCGCCTTATTTATTGGGGCGATGCAAGCCCTGGCCCTGATCCCAGGGATCTCGCGCTCCGGCGTCACGATGGTTGCCGGACTCTCACACGGCTTAAACCACAAAGCCGCCGCGCGCTTTGCATTCCTGCTTGCCACCCCGCTTATTCTGGCGGCAGGCGTGCTGGAAGTCCCCAAACTCTTCGCTGATACGCAACTGCTGCTCATTGCCGTCGTCGGTGGCGTCATTGCCGGAACAGCGGCTTATCTCAGCACGCGCTTTTTGATGCGCTATTTTGAGCTTGGTCGCTTAGACCCTTTTGCCTTCTATTGTTGGGGGGCTGGCTTGCTGGCGCTGACCCTCTTTTTCTGGAGGGGCTAGCCAGCGGATTGAGATCATACCTATACCTAAGAGTACATGGCACTGGCTAAAGAAAGGGGGCTGTCGTATGCGTAGTCTTGGCATGTTTGTCATCGTCGTCCTGATCGCCGTCGCCTGCGCAGGCATCGGGGTCTATTATCTCATCCCAGGGATCCCGCATATCCTCATCTTTAGCATCAGCGGCAACCCCAATAGCTACCACTTGAAACATGCGCTGGTCTTCTTTGGCCTGGCAGTGCTGGCGCTGCTGGGTGTGCGCTATGTGCAGCCGCGCCCCGCAGAGAAAATGAGAACCAGGCCGCTCACAGGGGCCGAGTCGAAACAAGGGAAGAACCGGGCGGAGACAGACAATACATGATGATAAACGGTCCACGTGAAACTGCCCAGCCTTTGGAGGCGGATGACTACCAATATCTGCTGAACGAGTGTGATCGCTTGCAGCGCCAGAACGAGTTGCAGCGTGAGCAGATGCGCGCGCTGCTCGTCTTGCAGACAATCTCCAACGCCTTGAACGCCGAATTAGACCTACCCCGGCTGCTGCGTCAGGTTACAGAGGCCGCGCTGAGCCTGGTGGTTTGTTCAGCCAGCGCGCTGCTCACCTTGGACCCCACCACCGAATTGCTGGCTGTAGAAGCACTGGTGCGCACCAGCGCGAGCAAGCCTGGGCCAGCCAGCGGAACATCTTTGCTCGCCTCATTTGCCGCGGGGCCACATGCCTTGCTGGCTGCGAGAGTGAACGGCCATCAACCAGCGGATAGCGGCGCAGGCGCCAGCAATCAGCCGCAAGTGCGCAAAACGCTGGTCCTGGGTCAAGGCATCGCCGGGTGGGTCGCAGGCAATGCCGCCCCGGTCATCGTCAATCAGGTCGGAGCAGACTCCCGTTTCTCGCCAGAGCAGAGCAGTGTAGATGCCGAGATGCTGGGCGTCCAGCCCATCGCTATTGCCTGTGTTCCCCTGGTCTTTAAGGGTCGGGTAATCGGTGTACTCGAAACAGCGCATACCTCCAGCCAGAGCGGGTTTGATGCCCGCGATCTCGACCTGCTGCGTACCCTGGCTGCCCAGGCAGCCACAGCCGTTGCGAACTCGCGCTTCTACCAGGGGCTGCGCGCCGAGCGCGATCAGATTATCAGCGTGCAGGAAGACCTCCGCAAACGCCTGGCCCGCGACTTGCATGACGGACCTGCCCAGGTGCTAGCTTCGATTGCCATGCGCCTCGATTTTGCGCGCAAGCTGCTCATCCACGAGCCAGAAAAAGTTGATGAGGAACTACGTGGAATCGGGGAGCAAGTCACACGGGTCACGCGCGATGTCCGCGATATGCTTTTTGATCTGCGTCCCTTAGTGCTGGAATCCGAAGGGCTGGCCGTTGCCCTGGAACGGTTTTTGGAGCGATTCAAGTCGCTGGGTGGTCCTAAAATGCACTTGCTTGGTGAATATCAACAGCGCCTGTCTCACCAGACCGAGGCAACGGTCTTCGCCATTACGCAAGAAGCGGTTAACAATGCCTTGAAACACAGCCGGGCGCGCAACTGTTGGATTGAGATACATGAGGAACCGCACGCCCTGCTCATCACGGTGCGCGACGATGGCGTCGGCTTTGACGTGCAGGCGATCAGACAAAACTATGCGCAGCGTGGAAGCTGGGGGCTGCTCAACATGCGTGAGCGCGCCGCCCTGGTGGATGGTATTCTCTCCTTTCAGTCTCAGCCAGGCGCGGGCGCGCTCATCTCGCTTACTGTCCCCAAATAAGGCGCGAACTCCATCACAAATAACCTGCTTTCAGCAGAGAAGAAATGAGATAAGACAATGAGCGATGGGCGTTATGGACTCGCCATTTCCCCGCAGAACACCATTTTTGTCTCCCTCTGTTTTGAAGGGCCAGATGTCTATTCCACCGCAGGCGGGCTGGGTACGCGCGTGACCGAACTCACCGAGACACTTGCCGAGCTTGGCTACACCACCCACCTGATCTTCGTGGGCGACCCAACCAAACCGGCCATAGAGGAGCGCAGCGGCGGCAAGCTGATTCTGAAGCGCTGGAGCCAATGGATCAGCAAATACTACCTGAGCGGCGTCTATGACGGGGAAGAAGCCAAAATCTATGATTACAGCGAGAGCGTCCCCCCGCATATCTATGCAGAAATCGTCGAACCTGCCGTCAGCCAGGGCAAGCTCGTCGTCATCATGGGCGAAGACTGGCACACCGCAGAGGTGATGAGCCGCATCTCCGATCTGCTCCACTGGCACAACTTGAGGCATCGCGTGCTGATGGTCTGGAACATCAACAGCCTGATGTCGCTGCACCGCATTAACTGGGGGCGCCTGAACTACAGCAGCACCATTCTTACCGTCAGTCGCTACATGAAACATCGGCTCTGGAGTTGGGGTGTGAATCCCCTGGTCGTACCCAACGGCATCCCGCGCCGCTTTCTGGAGCCAGTCGAAGAAAGCCAGTATCAGCAGCTGCGCCAGATCGCGCAGCAGGGCAACCCGGATCGGCTGGTTCTCTTCAAGATTGGCCGCTTCGATCCCGATAAGCGCTGGATGATGGCCGTTGAAGCCGTCGCGCGCCTGAAATATAGCGGCCAACCAGTCACCATGATTATGCGTGGTGGCATCGAGCCGCATGGCGGCGAGGTCTTAAACCACGCGCGCCATCTTGGGCTGGTGGTACGTGATGTGGGCGCCTCGCGCCCATCCCCTGAAGATTGCTTCATGCTGCTTGCTCAGAGCGGCGAAGCCGACATTTATAACTTGCGTTTTTTTGTGCCTGAAGAGTTTGTACGCGCCTGCTATCGCGGGGCCGATGCCGTTCTGGCAAACAGCGGACACGAGCCATTTGGACTGGTGGGACTGGAAGTCATGGCGGCTTGTGGTGTTGCCTTCACCGGCTCAACAGGCGAAGATTACGCTGTCTCTTTTGAGAACGCGATTGCGCTGGAAACCGACGACCCGGATGAGATCGTTGGCTATCTCCTCTATTTCCAGCAGCACCGCGACGAATTGGAGAAAATTCGCAACGCCGGGTATCAGACAGCCCGCGCATTTATTTGGGAAGAAGCTATTGAGAATCTGATAGGCAAACTAGGGTATCTGGCCCGCAAACAGAGCCTGGTGCTGGATTAGTTGGATAGATCGAGAGGAAACGCGGATGGCCCGCAATCTCGTGATTTATACGGTGGTGCATCAACCACGCCGGATTAAACTTCCTGCCCAGCCCATTCCGCAGGGCGCTTCAATTGAGGATATTACCCGCTGCCTGTTTGACGAAGCGATGAATGAGCGCTATTTCCGCAAAGTCGCTACGCAGTGCTATTACCCGGCAACCGAAAGTTTTCTTGGGCTGGTACGCCAGGGCCTTAAACTCAGTATCGGGTTCTCGCTCTCCTTTCTGCGGCAGGCGGAAGCCTGGGATCCGGCGCTGCTGGATCGCTTCAAGGCGCTGGTGGCTGAGCCAAATGTAGAACTGGTCGGCGTCGAACCCTACCACAGCTTCCTCTTTCTCTACGACCAGCCGCTCTTCATTCAGCGCATGCGCTGGATGCGCACAGAGATGGGGCATATTTTTGGCCGCAAGCCTCAGATCACTGATACCACCGAAATGTGTATGTCCCCCGTCCTCTATGACGCGCTCGATCAGGCTGGATTTACCGGAGGGTTGCTTGACGGACGACCCTGGGTGCTGGGCTGGCGTGAAGCGACCCATCTCTATCACTATTCAGGTAAGCTCAAGCTGCTGCCGCGCCATCTGGCGCTCAGCGATGACGTCGGCTATCGCTTTTCTAACCGCTCGTGGAATGGCTGGCCCCTGCTCGCCGAAACCTATGCCCATTGGCTGCGCGAAGCCTGGGGCGATTTTGTGCTGATCGGCTGGGACTACGAAACCTTTGGCGAGCATCATCGCTACGACAGTGGTATCTTTGAATTTCTGAGACGCCTGCCTGATGAACTTTCGCGGCGCGGCGCGCAAACGCGCACACCAGGCGAGATTATTGCTATGCACCGCGACGAATCGTTCTATCTGCCGCTGCCTGGCTGGCCCAGCACCTGGGCAGGCAGCGGCGGCATGGAGTTCTTTCTAGGGAACAGCGCGCAGCAGGCCATCTTCCAACTGATGCTCCAGACCCACGGGCTGGCAAAGCTCACCGAGAACCCCGAACTGCTTGATCTGGCGCTCTGGCTGGGGCAATCGGATAACCTGCATCTGATTCAGTGGTTTGGGCGCGGCGGCGCTGAAGCCGAGGTCTCCGCCTACTTCACACCGCGCGAATGGTGGGATCTGGGGCCGACGGGCATCATCCACGAGCAGCAGCAGGTCTATCTCAACTTTCTGCGCGCTATGGAACCCTTTCTCCCAGGTAGGACGCCAGCGCCCTCAAAGCAGTTGCTCTCCAAAAAACGCGAACTTCAACTGGCGGAGCCTGGAATTGAGACGCGCTATTGAACACTGAAACCTGAATGTCCTCATAAACGTGAAGAGAAGAAGAGGCGCTCTTCTCCAGAACCAGGTAAGCGAAGCCAGGGTTGCCTGAATGGCATAGATCGTGTGAGAATCGGTTGCTCACTCTGTTGCCATCTGTTGTCAGGTGGTGTCATTGCTTCCCCTTGCTTTTGGTCATTGCTGGTGATAGACTGCTTTCCGGGCGTGGTGGGGTTCCCCTCCAAAATCGCCGAGGGGGTAAAAC
>DATBHW010000048.1 GCA_036557285.1 Ktedonobacterales bacterium | reverse complement strand
CTGCCCCAACTCCAGCACGCTCAACCGATGGCGAGCGATCTTCTCTTCAGCAGTCATCGCAGCTTCTCTCCTTCTCTGCATCCTTCGCTCATTACAACGAGCGATCAGCATGGATGTCACTGGAGAAGCTTCGTAGTACATACAGGAGTTGCTCTCTTTAGCAAAGCTCAAGTAGCCAATGCTTAAATTTCTTAACTGCCTCACAGCCCCTCTCCTCTACGCGAACAGCTCCTTGAGAGGATAGGAAAAGCCGGGGACCACATCGCGGCCATTCAACGTACTCTCGAGCCGCAACGTTTGCACCGGATTTTCATGAACGGGGAGCCAGAGGTCTACCTCCCGCTCTTTGGGCCAGACCACCCATACCAGCCGTACCCCACCAGCCAGCCATTGCCTGGCTTTGGCAGCCATCTCAGGCTGATGCTGGGTAGGGGATGCCACTTCGGCGACCAGATCAGGCGCAAGGGGCCAGACGGCTCGATATGCCTCGCTCTGGCGGGGAGGAAGCCGCCTCGTTTGCACAAATGAGACATCTGGAGCCAGTTCTGTCTGCTGCGATTTGCCCGGTAAGGGGAGCAGAAAGCCGGTCCCAGCCGCCAGAACCCGGCCCAGTCGGTGGGCTTTGACATAGATGCGCAGCGCAGCGCCCAATTCTAGAGCTATATCACCATGTTCTCCCCCTGGTGGGGCCACGCGCACAAGCCTCCCGCTCACCAATTCATACTGCCAGCTATCATCTGGCAACAGCGCCAGGTCTTCAGCCGTCATGGGATACGGCACTTCTGGCACGATCTCAGCCCAGGGCGCCAGCGTCTCGGAAGCCACTGCATCCCTCGCTTTTTGCTCTCTGACCTCCCTCTTTGGGGGGAGCGGCGCATTGGCAAGCCATGCTTCGATGTCTGCGCGTTTAATCAGCTTGGCTCGTTTATTGCGGGGGTTCGGACGCCAGGAGAGTTCGCCGCTCTTCAGCATAGCAGTTAGCTTGCCTTCCGACACTTCCAGTAATGCCAGCGCCTCCCTGGCGGTTACATATTCTGGCGCTTCTTTCACGGCACTCCTCCTTTTGTCTAAGCCATCTGAGTATACCACTTCTTGCCTTACAATACCACTATTTCCCGCAGTTTACCTGTTATTGCTCTGGCGCCACCCGCGCGTTGGAGTTCTGTATGTTATGTCCCTGGCATGGCTCTACCAGACGCGCGGCGCAAATCGTGCAGATGTGTGTTAAGATGACAGCGTTGATGCTGACATCACCGCGCAACGGTGCGCACACGCCTTGAGGAGGTCGTTCGTATGACCACGGAAACCACCGCGCCCACTTCTCCGTCGCTGCCTCGCGCCACTGGCGCTGCCGATACCCCGGCTCCTCCTATCAGCCCGGAAGGTGTTGAAGCCCCCGAAGAGCCTGCGACCACCACTCCAGCCAGCGCCCGTCCCGCGCGCGGTGTCAATGGACGCGGGGCGAAAGTCTCCAAAGCGGACCGCCCTGGTGTGCTGCCCGTCAGCATCGCCGACATCTGGCGCGCCCAGGATGTCTTACGCAAAAGCATCGCCCACACCCCGATGGTCCATTCGCGCACCTTCAGCGCCATGACCGGCGCCAATGTCTATCTGAAAGCGGAGATGCTTCAGCGCGCCGGTTCGTTTAAGATTCGCGGAGCCACGTATAAAATGTCCCGGCTCAGCGAGGCGCAGCGCAAACACGGCGTCATCACCGCCTCCGCTGGCAATCACGCGCAGGGCGTGGCGATTGCCGCCAGAGACGCGGGCGTATCCTGCACGATTTTTATGCCGCGCTTTGCCCCGCTCGCCAAGGTCACGGCCACGCAGAGCTATGGCGCGCAGGTTGTGCTGCATGGCGACACCTACGACGACGCCTACGCCCGCTGTATGGAGGCGCAGCGCGAAACCGGCGCAACCTATATTCCCGCTTTTGATGATCCCGACGTGATCGCGGGCCAGGGGACATTGGGCCTGGAAATGCTCAACGAGCAGCCCGACGTGGATACACTCATCTTGCCTATTGGCGGCGGCGGCCTGATCGCTGGCATAGCCGTCGCGGCCAAATCGCTCAATCCCGACATTCGTATCATCGGCGTGCAAGCCAGCGGTTCCGGCTCGTGCCGCGCCTCGCTGGATGTCGGCGAGGTCGTCACGCTGCCAGCCATCAGCACCATTGCCGATGGCATCGCCGTCAAGCGCCCCGGCGAAATCACCTTCCCTATCATCAAAGAACTGGTGGATGATGTGCTGCTCATGAGCGATGAGCAGATCATCAACGCTGTGCTGCTCCTGCTGGAGCGTTGCAAGTTCCTGGTGGAAGGCGCGGGCGCGATTGGCGTCGCCGCCCTGCTCAGCGGCCTCATTAATGTCAAAGGGCATGCCGTAGTTTGCCTGCTCAGCGGCGGCAATATTGACATCAATCTGGTCAGCCGCTTCATCCAGCATGGCCTCTCGGCTGCCGGGCGTTTCCTTGCGATCCATACCTTGCTCGCTGACCGGCCCGGCGAACTGCTGCGGCTGCTTCAGGTCATTGCCGATGAGGGCGTCAACGTGCTGGATGTGAACCATCACCGACTGAGTGCGCATATCCCCATCCATCAGGTCGAAGTCATTCTGACGCTGGAAACCCGTGACCGCGCCCACTGCGATCAACTCTTGCACGTGCTGCAAGAACGCGGGTATCAGGTCGTTGAGTCGCAGGCATGTTTCTAGCCAGGCGGGCGCGTATGGTATAGGATTTGCGAGATCATCCCTGGCGCTTTCATCGCCTGGGCGCGGCGCTCAGTGAGAGAGCTACCCGGTATTTGGAAAGGAACGAAAAGCATGGGGGCCATACGATCAATCTCGCGGGGAGTGGCGCTGACTGGCGCGGTGGTTGCCGGGGGCGCGCTGGTAGTCACGGCCAGCAGCGTGCTTGCCACGCCTCAGCCGCTGGAGAGCGCCCTGGAAGGCGACAGCCGCATCTTCCGCTTCCGCGAAGGTGACGTGTTCTATAAAGTGCGCGGGCCTGCCGACGCGCAGCCCGTCCTGCTGCTGCACAGCGTCCACCTGAGCGGCTCCTCGTTCGAGTGGCGCAAGAACTTTAGCGCGCTCAGTCAGACGTTTCGCGTCTACGCGCCCGATCTGCTGGGCTTTGGCCTCTCGGACCGGCCCGCCATTGAATACAGCGCCGATCTCTACGTGCAGCTTATCACCGATTTTGCCCGCGAAGTCATCGCCCGGCCAGCTATCGTGGTTGCCCGCGACCACAGCGCCGCCTTCGCCGCGCGCGCCGCCAATCTCGACAGCCAGCTCTTCAATCGCCTGGTCTTTATCAGCCCCACCGGCATTATCCCGCCCTCTGCGGCCCAGAACCACGAATGGTCTGACAGATCAAGCGGGGCGCTGCGCAGCATCTTGCGGCGCATCAGCGAAACTACCGCCGGTCAGGTACCCTACGCATTTCTGACGACCAGGACAGCATTGTCCTGGCTCATTGCCCATCAGAGTTACGCCAATCCTGAGCATGTGACCCCGGAGGTAGTGCAGTATCTATTCGCCACCACGCACCAGTACGGCGCGCGCTTTGCGCCGCTGGCTTTTATGAGCGGCAAACTGGATAGAGACGTGGCAGGGGAGTTTGCCGCCCTTCGGCAGCCCATCTTGCTCGTCTGGGGTATTCAGGACGCCATTAACGACCCCACGCATGCCGAAGCCCTGACCACGCTCAACCCGCACACACGGCTGGAACTGATCACGCAGGCGGGCAATGCGGCCCAGGAAGAACAGGCCGACGAAGTGAATGAACTGCTGCGCGCCTGGTTCCTGGCGCCGCCAGAACTGGTGGACCCGGCAATGAAAGGGCAGGCAAGTCACTCTGCCCGGCCCACAGCGGCTCAGAGTACACCTGCGGCGGAGGCTGCGCCTGCGGCAGAGGCTGCGCCTGATACCTGGCTCATCCCGCCTGATCCGGTATCTTCTCCGGCAGCGTCAGCGCCAGCCGCGCCAGAGAAGACGCCGCAGGACGCAAAGGAAACTGCAAAATCTGCCAAAGAGGCGTCTCAGCAACCACCGGCCAGGCGCGCAACGCGGAGCCAGCCTAGAACCAGTCGGGCAGCGCGGCAAGCGCCACAGCATGAAGACGCCCGCCAGGCGCGGCCCGATTCGGATGAGCAGCCCCCCACGCCGCGATCTGCTGGCGGCCCCAGGAAGAAAAAATAGCGCCATTACTGGGGCGTCTTCACCAGCGGCTCGCGGTCCCCTTCCGAAACCTCCTGGTTCTCCGGCGTCACGGGTACGCGCTGAGCCAGCAGGTCGGGGCGCGCCAGGCCAACCAATTCCAGTTCCGCCGCTGCTGCCTCGTCAGACGAGGCAGCAGCGGCGCGCTGTCGCCCCCGAACCGCCAGTACAGCCGCAGCCACCAGGAATACGTTCCGCAGCGCAATGGTCGTCAGGAACCCTGGATTGGCGGGTACCATCAGAATGGGGTGGCGCGTCTGGTAAATAAAGGGAAAGATCAGGGTAGTCAGCGCGCAAATCGTCAGCCACAACAGATCAAACCCCTCGACATAAGCCACCAGCGGCAGAATCCACATAATGTACTGGGGACTCAGCAGCTTATTCGACGCCAGGACCACTGCAACGAGGGCCACAAACCCCTGGCCCAGCGACAGCTTCCCACGCGATACCCGCCAGCAAACCAGCAGCGTCCCGCCGATCAGGGCCAGCAACGAGATCAGTTTAATCGTGCTATCCAGCGGTCCCACCAGATTCAGCGAGTTAAACGACTGGTTTGGGCCTGCCGGAAAGCCCAGGAACGTCCCCAACCAGAGCAGCGTTGCGGGCGCGGATTCAATCTGGATCGGGCGGGACAGCGCATATTTGAACTCTGAAATCGTCCCAATGAAATTGATCACAGCGGGCATACTGAAGCCCAGCAGCGTCACCAGGACAAATGTACCCAGGCCGGGAAACATCGCTCTGCTGCCCTGCCAGAACTGGCGCGCGGAACCGCGCCAGGCGGCTCTGCCCGCCCTCACTCCCCGCCAGCATGCCGCCAGATACGAGCGCCAATCTCGCTGCCCTTCACCCAGGCGGGCCGGGCGCGCTGACATGGCTTCGCGCCATTGATACGCCATCAGTACCGGAACCAGAAATCCGGGGTACAGCTTCAGCAGGACGCCAATCGCCAGCAGCGCGTAGGCCCACCGATAGTGCTTGCGTTCGGCCAACACCAGCGCCCCAAGCGTTACCAACGCGGGCAGCAAATCAAAGCGCATCAGCAAGGTGCCCGTCGCTCCAACCAGGAGATAGGCGGCATACGTAATCGCTTTCTGACGCGAAAGGGTGCGCGCAAACCAGACATAGGAGAGGCAGACGATCAACCCCATCCACAGCGCAAAGACCCAATAGTAATGGATCGAAGACGGAGGAAAGAGCGTAAACGAAAACGGAAGCAGCGAAAGCGGCGGATACTCTTGTGGGAACGCATGAAAAGGAGGAGGAACATGCCAGAAAGCTACCGCATACGTATGATACTCTCGCGGATCACCGGCGGGTAATTTGTCGTAGACCCAGGAAACATAGAGGGTCAGGCCGAGCAGCCCTGCTAGACAGCAGGTATCAAAAAAAAGGAGCAGCCAACCCGGCTTAGCGATACTGATGACATCTGTCGTGTGTTCCCGCTCCGCAGGACGCTCTGTCAACCGATGGACGACCAGGCGCAAGCGATGAAGGCGCTTTACCTGCTCTCCCTGCACTAACAAGCCCAAGGTACTCTCCTCCGAATACAGCATACCCCGAAATAGAAAACGCCCCGGCAATAGGAAAAGCCCAGGGCGCGCCTTGCTCATCTATCCTGAAGAGTGCGACAGTGAACCCTTAGAACGGCTCTTGCCTCGTCCCCTCTCTGCTCAGCTTCCACTCATGCGACCCTCTGGTCGATCTCCGTTAATAGGACGGACGAGTTCGCCTATTTGTCACGCCTTTACCTTCCCTGGCTAGCCCAATAGGACAAAAGGGGGGCTACCGTCAAGGGCAAAAGCTCTCTTCAACGCTTTCTCAGGAAGCGCCCGTTTATGCCTGGAAGATTGCACCTACTATGCCAAGAAAAACGCCCACAGAACACGTTGGCGTCCTGTGGGGGATAGAGGAGGAGGCGTCGCTAGAAGCCTGGCTTTGCCCTGGGGTACGTGGGCCTTTCCACTGTCTCCCCTTCAGAGGCGTCAGGATCAGGGGTCTCTGGCGGGTCCACAGCATCCAGCCGCAGGACATCGGTAGGGGCCAGCCCATTTTTGAGGAGCATCAGCAACCCTAACAACATCAGCAGCCCAAAGATAGCTGCGGCCAACAAGCCGCGCGCCGTATGCCCACCCGGCAATAACGAAAGGATCACTCCCAGGCCAGCAGCGCCGCCCAGCACAATCAGTCCGCCCCACAACAGATCATCGCGCAAAGTGGGAAGGGCTGCCTGCGTCGCCTCATCGCCAGTATGCGCGATGCGCCGCCGCCGGTACGCGTTGAGAACCACCAGGCCCAGGGTGAGGAGCGTCGCGCCCACCCACCAGACTACCCACCAGACTGTGAGGTATTGCCCCATAAGGTTTACCCCCTACTCGTTTCGAGATGCCTGGCTTGAGTATACCCTGCCAGCCATCTGCGCACAAGGCTCTCAAAGACCTTTCAGGCCGAAAAAAGTGAGACAGGAGACAATCAATCCGTAAAACAGGCCACAGCGCACGTTCTCTTCTTGGGGTAGGCTTCAGACGCCCGGCGAAAGAGGGCGTCCGCGACAATCACATACAAACGAAAAAGAAACGAAGAAATAAGGATGGCCCCATGAATATCCTCATTGCAGACCCGGATGACGAATTTGTCACCATCCTCTCTTACTGGTTACGCAGCCACGGCCATGACCCGCTGATTGCCCAAAACGCCAGCGAAACGCTCAAGCTCTGGCGCGAACGATCCCCGGAACTTGCGCTGGTTGATCTGGCCCTCCCAGGAGCCACCGGCCCTGAGTTCTGCAAGCGATTACGGCTGGAGGGGCGGGGCCTGATTCTTGTGCTGACCGACCCGCGCCAGGAAGAAGAAGAGGTGCGCGCGCTGGAGCAGGGCGCAGATGATTATTTACGCAAGCCAATCTCCATGCGCCAGTTACAGGCGCGTATCAATGCCCTGGGGCGGCGCGCTCAAACCCTCTCTGCCGCCAGAAGCGACGGCCAGTTTAAGATTGGCCCCAGTAGTGTCAATATGGCGCGCCACGAAGTTCTCCGCAATGGACATCACTATCGCCTCACCCCCACTGAAGGACGCCTGCTGCATTTGCTGGTGGCGAACGCGGGCCAGGTGATCCCTGCCAGCACCATCTTGCAGCACATCTGGGGCTTTGAGGGCCACGAACCGAACCTCATCAAAACACATATCCATCACCTGCGCCAGAAGATTGAGCCAGACCCGGAGCGGCCTCGCTTCCTGCTCACGCTCCCCACGGTTGGCTATATCTTGCATCTTCAGGAGCAAGCGCAGCCAGAAAACCTGCCTCCTGGCGCCGGGGCCAGTGTAGACAGCAGCGCCACCTTTTTTCACTCGCGCAGTGCTTGATGGGCATGCCTGGCAGATTCCTCCAGAATTACCAGCGCCTCTTTGCGCGCCTGGCGCGCGACACGCAGCGCCAGGCGCAAGCGCCAGCGGGCGCGCCCCTGCCTGGCCTCGGCCAGTTGGGCAACAACACGGGCGGCGGCGTGGCGCACTGCCCGGTCGGGATCACGCCAGAGAATGGGGGCGAGTAGGCGATACGCGCGCCCAAAACCCAGGCGGCCCAGCGCCTCGATAGCCGCTATGCGCAGCGCCGGGTCCGGCGCGCCAAGCAATCCCTGGAAGATCGGCAGGGCATGGGGAAGATGCAGATTCCCCAGCGCCCGCGCCGCAGCAGCGCGCACTTCAACCACCTCCTGCTCATCAGCCAAGGCGTCCAGCAGCAGATCGGCGGTAATCGGATCGCCCAGTTCGCCCAGGGACTCGGCAACCTGCTGTCGCACAGCCGCGCTTGCATCGCCAAGCGCCCGCGCCAGCGGCTTCAGCGCGAGCGGCGAGCGCAGCATCCCCAGCGCCAGCGCCGCAGCGGCGCGGCAGTGCTCATCAGGGTCTTTCAGGCATGCGCTCAATGACGCTGCCACGCGCGCGTCGCCAATCCAGCCAAGCGCCGTGGATGCATGGGCGCGAACCGCTGCCGAATCATCTTTGAGCGCCTCGATCAGCGGCTCAACCGCTCCGGCCAGGGTAGAGTACCATGTCTGCCGACCACTCCCGAAGAGCAGCGCCGGAGGGGGATCAGCCAGGCACAGGTCAATACAGGCATCGGCAGCCGCCGCGCGTACCTCTGGCGCGGGGTCGCGCAGCGCCTCTACCAAGGCCTCGACTACTGTTTCCATAGGCAGCGCACCCAGCCGTTTTGCCTTCGCCTGCCAGTCGGCACTGATCTGGCCGGTAAGCGTCTGCTCATAGAGGGTGGCAGCAGCTTCCGCCTTCAACTCCCCCAGCGCCGTCGCCGCAGCCGCACGCGCCCGCTCGCGGCCTTCGCCTCGATCACCCAGAGCCGCCAGCAGCGCGGGTGCGGCTCGAAAATCGCCCATTCGCCCCAACGCCAGCGTCGCCATGACGGCGCGCCCCAGGGTCAGGTCATTGAGAATATCAGGGCGCAGGGTGCGCACCAGCGGCTCCAGCGCCGCCGGGCCAAGCGCGGCAAGCTGTTGGACCACGCGCTGGCGGGCGGCTACAACCTCTGGATTGTCAGACCCAGCAGGCCCGGTTGGCAGCGCACCGCCGCCTTCCTCCTGAAAACGACGGAGGCGCAGTTCCCACTCCGCGAGCAGCCGCGTGATCGCTCTATCCGCTGCTTCTGGTGTCGCAGCAGGCACAACGGCGCGCGCTGGCGAACTTCCCTGCCGTTCATGGCGTCGTAAGAATGGCACGCACTACCTGTTTCTGAAACTAGCACAAACATCTTCCAAAAGCGCCTTCGGCAAAGAGCATTCGCCGAACTCTGCTGTATTATAGCGCATCGTCTTCAGGGAAAAGAGGCTAATAGCCCTTGCAGGGCCGGAACCAGCCCCTTCCCTGGCTCGATAGCTTGATACTCAATGCCAAACTGCCGGATGATGGAGCCGTAATCCTCGTCGCCGTCATCCAGCAGCAGGCTCTCGCCCCAACCAAGGTGGTGAGCGCACAGGTAATCGGCAAAGAAGCGGCTCTGCCCACGCTGATCTGCATCTATCTTGAGCGCCTGTTGCTCGAAGGAACACAGAATATCATCAAACAAGGCGCGCAGCCGCAAGCTGGGAACGGTCCAGCGGTGAAACGTATCCATATTGTCGGTGGCGATGACTACCTGAAGGCCCTTTGCTTGCAGACCCGCAACGTAGCGAGGGATGGCTTCGGAAACCAGGCGCATCTGCTGGCAACTGCTTTGCAGCGCGCGCAGCGCAAAAGTGGAGTCAAAAGCGGTACCGCGACATACCTCTGCAAGCACTTCCTCGCTGGTGAACTCCCCGCGCATCCAGGGCAGAACCCATGTTTTCACCCCGGCAGGCGCAAAGAGCGTTGATTGCATGAAGGCAAAAAGCGGGTGCTGTGGGTGGGTGGGATCGCTAAACTGCTCCCAGAACAGAGCATTCGAGAGCGTCAGATGCCAATCCACAAAGAGGCATTTGTATGGCTTCATGCAGCTTGTTCTTTCTCTTCTGGCGTGCTTTGCTGTGCCTTACAAATATAACCCGGGCAGCTACCGATGAGCAAGACCAGACACGCGGGCGCTTGACCGCGCCGCGCTCCCTCTCGTATACTCACTCTACCGGGAAGAATGAGAACCTCTCTCCGAGAGGACAGGAGTAATCAAAGATCATGCGCTATATCGCGTCTTCAGGCGACCAGCGCTTCAGCATCAGCGTTGGTGAGAACGGTCAGCAGCGCCGCCTTACTCTGGATGGCGCGGCCTATGCCGCCGACTGGCTGCGTATTGGCAGCGCCGAAGCCGTTCCAGGCGCGGGACGCTACAGCCTGCTGATCAACAACCGCTCCTATGAGGTCGTCGTGCGCCGCCTGGAGGCCGACGACGAGGGCGGCCAACGCTACGAAGTCTTGATCGAGGGCCAGCCCTATGAAGTGCGGCTGGAGGACGAGCGCGCTCGCGCTCTGGCAAGCCTGGCGGGTGGTGGACACGAAGGCGGCGACGCCAGCGTCAAAGCGCCGATGCCCGGCCTGGTTGTCAATATCCCGGTGGCCGTTGGCGACACGGTGGAGCGCGGCCAGACGGTGGCCGTGTTGGAAGCGATGAAGATGGAAAACGATCTGGGCGCGCCGCGCAGCGGGGTCGTCAAAGAGATCAGAGTCACCACAGGCCAGGCGGTGAATCAGGGCCAGCCGCTGGTAATCGTCGGTGATACAGGAGTCGGCGCGGGCCAGCCATCAGCAGAAAACGGCGAGAACGGCGAGATCACAGGCGGCTAACCGCCGAATGGAAAGGTATACTGAATACGGGGAGGTAAACCAGATGGCAAACCACACAGCAATTCTGGAGGGCATCATTTGCCCACGCTGTGGCCGTGAGGATACATATATCCTGCGCGAGCGCGAGCAGGTGGTGAGTGTAGGCGATGATACCGTCAAGGTACCGCTTACCGTCGGCGAGTGTTCCTATTGTGGCGAGTGGCTGCTGGACGATGAGGCCGCGCAGCGTGTGTATGATGCCGCCGAAAAACTCCGTCAAGGAGCCGTAGGATTGACACCTGCTGGTGTATCCTATCGCTACCCATAAAATGTCCTCACGCATTCTGATCACTCAGCAGATTCCCGATGAAGGGCTGGCCTTGTTGCGCGCCGCCGGGGACGTTTCGCTGGAGAGCAATCCGACCCCTGGCGCGATCTGGACAGCGGAGGAATTGCGCGCCCGTTTGCCCGGCCATGACTATCTGCTTTGCCTGTTGACCGACCAGATTGATGCCGCGCTGCTCGAAGCTGGCGCGCGGGGGACGCCCCCGCTGCGGCTGGTGGCGAATATGGCCGTTGGCTACAACAACATCGCTCTGGAGGCGGCGCGCCGCCTGGGCATTCTTGTGACCAACACGCCCGGCGTCTTGACCGATGCCACCGCCGACTTCACCTTTGCCCTGCTGCTGGCGGTGGCCCGGCGCATTCCCGAAGCGGAGCGATTTACGCGCGCGGGCCGCTTCACCGGCTGGCAACCCTTGCTGTTCCTGGGCGCGGAACTCACCGGCAAGACGCTGGGCATTGTAGGCATGGGGCGCATTGGCTGCGCCGTTGCCCGTCGGGCGCTCGGCTTTGGCATGTCTACCCTCTACACCGCCCACCATCCGCTCCCCAGCGAAGAAGAGCGCGCCCTGAACGCCAGCTTTGCGTCGCTCGAAGCAGTGCTGCGCCGCGCCGATTTCGTCTCGCTGCACGTACCCTATACGCCGCAGACGCATCACTTGCTGAACGCCGAAATGCTCGGCCTCCTCAAGCCAGACGCCTACCTGATCAACACGGCGCGCGGTCCCATTGTGGACGAAGCGGCGCTGGTCTCCGCGCTCCAGGCGGGCCAATTGCGCGGCGCGGCGCTCGATGTCTTTGAGGACGAGCCGCGCATTCATCCAGCCCTGCTCCAGATGGAACAGGTGGTGCTGGCCCCGCATATCGGCAGCGCCACCTACGAAACCCGCGCGCTGATGGCAACCACTGCCGCAGCGAATATCCTGGCGCACCTGCGCGGCGAAACACCGCCCAATCCAGTTGCTTAGGCTGGCAGCCGTGCCAGGTAGATTCTTCGTAGGTTCTTCACCCAAAACGCAGGGGCGACTGCACAATGACTTCCAGGGGGAACGCCTTGCCTGCCAGCCAGTCTTCCAGGCGGCGCAACGTGCGCGCGTGGCGCAGTTGCTCGCGGGGGAAGGCCATGAGTTCCGCGCGGCTGAACCAGCGCGTCCCCAGCACATCATCGGCCAGGGGATGGCGCGGCTCCCCCAGGGGCCGGGCGCGAAAGCAAATGTTGATCTCGACATCACCCGCCGCCACGTCGTAGTAAATTGCCTGGAGGCCGATCAGGTCCACATCGTAGCCCGTCTCTTCGCGCGCCTCGCGCAGCGCGCATTGCTCGAAGGTTTCGTCTGGCTCTACATGCCCTGCTGGTTGATTCCACAATTGATATATATCGGGATCGGCTTCTTGCACCAGCAGCAGCTTCCCGTCCTGCTCGATGACCAGGCTGCACGTCGCCTTTTTGAGGACCACATCAGGCATAGATCGCTCTCTTTCTTTGCAGTGAAGGATCGCTGCGACTTCATAATAATCGAATGCTATAAACGGATGCCGCCGGGTACCTCCTCGGCGGCAGCGCGTTGGCTTCATCTGGATCGCGGCTATCTTCAGGTCTACAGCGTCTGACGCTGCACATTGATGTCCTGGATGGACGGCCACTGCTGGGGCGGCCTGTTCGGCATGGGCGCAGGCTGCGGCGCAGCGGGGCTGACCGGCCCATAGAACGGCGCGACAGGCGTCGTAGCCGGGACTGGCGGAGGTGGACAAGGTGGCGTGGTGCATGGGCCACCGCCACCACCACCCCCTCCACCGCCTCCACCACCGCCACCTCCTGGTGGGCCAGGAGGCTCCTTTGGCGCGGGACAGTTGACTTTCCAGTTATTTCCATCAGGCGCCCCATGTCTGGCAACTTGCAAGCAGGAGGCTGGAATCGCCTGACCAGCATTGCCCACAGCGCCATTGGGAACCGTGCCGGTAATGAACCAGTCCGTGGAACACCTGCCGTTTCCACAATAGTGATCTTTCTCCACACCAGGCGGCACCGGGAAGTTCACAAAAGGCCGCCCGGCTTCCGCAGCCAGCATTGCCGCGTTCCAGACGGGCGCAGCGCCAACAATACCATTGGACTCATTCGTCGAGTGGTCATCAGTATTGCCCATCCAGACGCCCATAGTATAGTCCATCGTGTAGCCCATCGTCAGATCATCCTTGAAGTCTTCCGTCGTGCCTGTCTTGGCAGCGGCTGGCCTGGCAGGCTTGCCCGCAAAGCAATCGGAACGGGTTTCGAGATAGAGCGGGCTGCATGGCCCAAACTCATCCGAGCGTGCCCCGTTATCAGTCAGAACGCTGGTGAGGAGGAACGAGACCTGCGGGCTGATGACCTGCTCTCCGTGGGGCGTATACTGATAAACGGTCTTGCCGCTTTGATCGGTGATACGCCAGATGCCAAACGGCGGGTTGCGCACCCCATAATTGGCGAAGGTGCTGTAGGCCGATGTCAGATCAATCAGGTGAATATCCAGGCTGCCCAGGGTCATTGACAGGCCCGGCGTACCCTGGTAGTCCATAATACCCAGGCGCTGGGCCATATTCAAGGTATCAGCAACGCCAGCAAACTCCAACGCCTTCACCGCAGGCACGTTCAGCGAATTTTGCAACGCCGTGCGAACAGTCTGCTGCCCGGTAAATTCGCGGGTATAATCCAGGGGCTTATAGCCAAAGGACGTGTCATAAGGAAAGGCGGTGGGGCCATCGAAAATAGGCATGGCCGGGAACCAGCCCTTCTCAAAAGCAGTCACATAGGTAATCGGCTTGAACGACGACCCCACCTGGCGGTGTCCCAGGGTAGCCACGTTGAATTTGCCGTTAATTCTGGAATTGTAGTAATCCGCGCTGCCCAGCATCACCAGCACCGCGCCCGTATGCTGGTCGAGAATCACCGCAGCCCCATTATCCACATCCTGCCTGGTGGCGAGAAGATCCTTAATATGCTGCTGGATGACCTTTTGCACCTTGTTTTGCAGGCTCAGGTTCAGCGTCGTATAGATGCGCAGGCCGGTGAGCGAGAGCGAAATCTTACCAGCATCAATCATGTTCGCCAACTGGTCCTCAATCCAGTAGACGAAATGCGGCGCAAGATTAGCCCCCTGCGGCGGCGACTTAAGGAAGTCAGGGCGAGCAGCCTCGGTTTCCGCCTGCACCATTTCGCCTGTGCTGATATAGCCCTGGTCAACCATCGCTTGCAAGACGACTTTCTGGCGGTCCAGCGCCTTCTTGGGCGCGATAAACGGGTCGAATTGATTCGGGTTCTTGGGCAGACCTGCCAGCATGGATGCCTGCGCCAGATCAAGCTGCGACGCCCCGGTGACATTGCCCTTATCCGCGAGATCAAAATACTCCAGCGCGGCGGCATCAATGCCATAGGCGTTCTCGCCATAGCCGATGGAGTTCAGGTACATCTCCAGAATCTGCGCCTTGGAATATTGCTGGGTAATGCCAACGGCCAGAATGGCCTCTCTGAGCTTGCGCTCAAAGGTATCATCCCCACCCGTCACCGTGTTCTTAATCAACTGCTGGGTAATAGAACTGCCGCCCTGATTGATGCTACCGCTGTTCAAGTCTGCCGTCGCGGCGCGGATAATGGCGCTGAAATCAATCCCATCGTTGATCCAGAAGTCTTTATCCTCAGTGGCAATCGTCGCGTTAATGACGCTGATTGACATCTGCGACAGGGGAATATAATGCTTCACGCCATCTGCCGTGATTTTATAGAGCAGCTTGCCGGTAGAATCAAGGATTTCGGCGTTATCGCGCGAGGTCACATTGGGCAAAGCCGCCAGAAGCGCCGACTGGCTTGCATAATAACTATAGGCATTGTTGAGGGTATAGCCAACCACAACCAGAATCACCAGCCCCACCAGCGCGACCACGCTCGTCATCGCCCGCCGCAGCAATGTATTATGCTGTTCCTGACGCCTGCGCTGATAGCCCATGACATAAAGAGTATAGCGGCGGCGGCGGCGCCAGCGGCGATTCGCTTCGCTGCGCGCCCGCAGCGAGCGTTCGCGCCGGGCTTCTTCGCTGATCAAGCCCTTCCGGCTGATGCCGATGGATGCCAATGGCTCTGTTCGCGGGCGCAGAGCCGTCATTGAGGCAAGTTCGGCCAGAGAACCGTCCCGGTCCCCCTCTTCGGTAATCTCGCCATCCGCTGCCCTGGCAGCGCGCGCCTCATCGGTTTCCAGCAAGCGGCTGGTTCGAGCAGGAGCCAGCACCACCGTCAATTTAGCGGTCACGCGCGATTTTCCGTTGCTGGCTCCTGGGGCCGCGCCAGAGCCATCTGGTTCCGCCCTGCGCCCGGATGCTGGCTCATCCCCCGCGCTGACAGGGGGCGCGTCTTGCGGCAGCGTGCCACTCTTCGGCTGGTCGGTGTGTCCATCTTCAAGCGCCACTGTGGTATGGGCCGCAGGAGCAGCCGCCTCTGCCGCTGGCTCGATCTCCGGCGCATCTTCAGGCTGAGGAGCGGCCAGCGAAGCGGCCCTCTCTTCTTCAGGCGCTGACGCGGCCAGCGAAGCGGCCCCCTCTTCTTCAGGCGCAGCCATCGCGTCTTCAGGCTGGGATGCGGCCAACGAAGGAGCTACCTCATCTCCAGGCGGGGACGCGGCCAGCGAAGCGGCCATCTCACCTGCCAGCGACGGCTGCGCCGCTGGAGCCTGGCCGTCTTGAGCCTCTGGCTCTGCCACGTCCGTAGCGGTCTGATCGGCGTCCATCCCCAGCACCCGCGCTGCGCGGGCGCGACGACGCTCTCGGAATCGCTGATGAAAGTCTGAAGGTTCAGCGCGCTGATGCCCATTCGTCTCCTTAGCAGCGGGCAGTGTCTCAGGCGCGCTGGTGGACACCGGCTCGGAGGAGGCGCTCTTGCGCGCCGCCAGGACTTGCCTGGCGCGGCCTATTGATTCCTTGAGCGGCGTGGTAGGCGCTTCATCATCAGCCATCTTCGCGCTGCGCTGATCTTCTTCTAATACCTGGGGCGTGGCCTCAGCTTGATCGAGAGGGGCGGCGCCGTCGCCCTGCGCGGCATCAGGGGCAGGCCGCTGAGGCTCCTCCTCTGGCTCCGGGGGGATATGGGGCGTATCAGGCTTTTTCTGCACGAGACTTCCAGCCTTCCGTCATATAGGGGCGCGCGGGACACCCCTCTATACCATTTTCCTGCGTATCAGATTGCTCTCTACTTCATTATGTTGTATACGGGTGAGCTACCCAAAAAAGAGACACCCAACAGAGAGAGTCGTAGAAAACCGGAACATAAACTGAGCTATCGCATGATGTATGCCAATCAACCGCCATTGAATTGGCAAGCGTGCTTGCCTGGGTGGATCGGGTCCGGCCTGCACAGCCGTCTTCAGACCCTGGTTTCAACCGCCAGCCTCCTTGACAGCGGACCAGACCATCGGCTATGCTAAAAGATAACGTGTCTGCGTGGGATACGATGGCGCACGCGCTGCCCATAGCCTTGCAAGCGCCTCTACCATATACAACGCATAAAACCGCTGTATCATGACATAAAAAACTGTGAACTAGCTCACAGTTCACAAAAAAAGTGTGAAGAAGTTCACAGTGAGTATCATAAGGAGCAGCCTATGCCTCAGACCGAGGTTTCCGGCGCGACCAATGAGCGCGCCGACGAAGAGCGCGCAAAACCTGTGCGGGTGCGCTTCGCTCCCAGCCCCACCGGCATTCAGCACATCGGCGGCTATCGCACCGCCATCTTTATCTGGCTTTTCGCGCGGCGCTATGGCGGCCAGTTCCTGCTGCGCATCGAAGATACCGACACCGAGCGTTCGGTGCCTGAAGCGGTAGACGCCCTGCTGGACGGTCTGCGCTGGCTGGACGTGATGCCCGACGAAGGGCCGATTGTCGGCGGTCCCTATGGTCCGTATTATCAGACGCAGCGCGCCGCCATCTATCAATACCACGCCGATGAACTCATCAAGCGCGGCGGCGCGTATCGCTGCTATTGCACCGCAGAGCGCCTGGCCGAGATGCGCAAGGAGCAGGAGGCGCGCGGCGTCAAATCGGTGCGCTATGACAGACGCTGCCGCTATCTCACGCCAGAGGAGCGGAACGAGAATGAAGCCGCAGGCAAGCCGTTTGTGGTCAGGCTGGCTGTCCCGTTGGAGGGGCAAACCGTCGTCAAAGACTTGCTGCGCGGCGATGTGGTCTTCGAGAACAACCAGCTTCAGGATGCCGTTTTGCTCAAATCCAACGGCCTGCCCACCTATCATCTAGGCAACGTCGTGGACGACCACTTGATGCGCATCTCGCATGTCACGCGCGGCGCGGCGGAATGGCTGCCCAGCGCGCCGCTGCATGTGCTGACCTATCAATTCTTTGGCTGGGAGCAGCCTATCTGGGTCCATCTGCCCGTTGTCCTGGGCAAAGACCGCAAGAAGCTGAGCAAACGACACGGCGCGGAGCCGCTAAGCTCCTATCAAGAGCAGGGCTATCTGCCGGAGGCGATCATCAACTATCTGGCGATGCTTGGCTGGTCGTATGATGATAAGACCGACATTCTCAGCCGCGAGCAGTTGATGGCCTCGTTCTCGCTGGACCGCCTGGGCCTTGCCGACGCCATGTTCGACCCGGAGCGCCTGCTCTGGATGAACGGCGTCTATATCCGCATGCTCAGCCCGGAGGAACTGGCCGAGCGCACCCTGCCCTATCTGGAGCGCCCGGAAGGCGCGGGCGGTCTGCCCCACAGCATCAAGCGCCCGCTGGACAAAGCCTATGTTACCCGCGTGCTGAAGCTGGAGCAGGAACGCATGAAGACACTGGGCGAGGCCGCCCAGATGGTGCCGTTCTTCTTCACCGACGACCTGCGCTATCAGGCCGACGCGCTGATCGGCAAGGGCATGGACCGCGAGCAGACCGTCACGGCTTTGCAGCGCGCGCTGGCCCTGTTGGAGCGTCTGCCGACGTGGGAAGCCGCCGCGATGGAGGAGCCGTTGCGCGCCCTGGCCGCCGAACTGGACCTGAAGCCAGGACAGCTTTTCATGAGCGCGCGCGTGGCTCTTTCTGGCCGCACCGTCTCGCCGCCGCTCTTCGAGACAATGGAGGTGTTGGGCCGCGAGCGCAGCCTGGCGCGCATCCGCCAGGCGCTGGCGAAACTGGCTGGCGTCCCAGGATCAGGTGCGCCCATATCTTCTTGACGCCATGCGCTAGCCAGTCGAGAGCGTGGCTACGCGTCCGATGACGAAACGCTCCACACTCCACCCAAAGAGGCCCGCTTCCCCACTATCGGGGCGCCACTTGTAGCGCCGCCATCTTGGCGGCTGGACGCTGGCCTGCTGGTCCGCTGGCCTGGGGGCGAACACTCGCCCTGGCGAATCGTTGGCCGCCTGGAAGGCGGCGCTACAAGTGACACGAGTCCCAGGGCTATGTACAAGTCCGCTGGCGGCTGAAGGCCGCGCACCCGTGCCTGCGCGGCCTGAGACGAAGAGGCTGCCAGGGGTGGGGGAGCGGTGGCTGCCTTCGAGCAGGCACTGGGGTAAGTTCTGTATTACTCGCTACACTTCCCTTTTGATACCCTTGACATTTTGTTCCTGCTCATGGTAAATTAGTTAAGTATCTAAAATATTAACGGCCTGAAGGGAGCAGTCAGCATGGCTTCTGAGGAATCGATGACGGTGAAAGAGCAATCAGGAGAGATGAACCGGCGCAATGGCTCGAATGGTCGCTCCCAAGCCACCATCGGCATGCCCATCCGAGGTAAACAGCTTGCCGCTACAGTGAGCGGCCTCTTGTTGGGCATGTTGCTTGCCGCGCTGGACCAGACGATTGTCAGTACGGCAATGCCCAAAATCTTTGGCGAATTAGGCGGCGAGCAGCAGAACTATTCCTGGGTCTTCACCGCCTATTTATTGACTTCAACCGTTACCGTCCCAATCTATGGCAAGCTTTCGGACATCTGGGGCCGCAAATGGTTTTTTATGGGCGGCATCGTGGTCTTCTTGTTCGGGTCGGCCCTTTCCGGCGCATCCCAGAGCGTCACGGAGTTGATCATCTTCCGCGCCTTGCAAGGCATCGGCGCTGGCGCGATGATGCCAATTGCCTTTGCCATCATTGGCGACATCTTCCCCCCAGCAGAGCGCGGCAAGTGGCAGGGCCTCTTTAGCGGCGTTTTTGGCGTGGCAAGTATCGTCGGCCCGGCGCTGGGCGGCTACATTACCGATAACTTCTCCTGGCGCTGGATTTTCTATATCAACCTGCCCCTGGGCATTGCCGCCTTGCTCGTGTTGTTCTTCACATTGCCGGTCTTCAACAACCCGCAGGCGTCGCGCAAGATTGACTATGTTGGCACAGCCCTGCTGGTAGTCAGCATCACGCCGCTGCTGCTGGGCTTCTCGCTGGCTGGCACTGGCCCTGGACAGTACGCCTGGGATTCAGCGCAGATCATCACTTCATTCTTCGTAGCAGGCGCGGGCGCGCTGGCCTTCATCCTGTGGGAACTCTTCGGCGCGCAAGAGCCGGTGCTGGACCTGCGGCTCTTTAAGAATCGCATCTTCACCGTCTCGATTGTGACAACGGTGATGATCGGCGCGGCCATGTTCGGCACCATCCTCTACATCCCACTCTTCTTGCAGAATGTCACCGGCGTCAGCGCCACAAGCTCTGGCTCGCTGCTGACCCCGCTGATGGGCGGCTGGGTCATTGCCAGCATCATCTCCGGGCAACTGCTCTCGCGCTGGGGGCGCTACCGCATCCTGGCGCTGGTGGGCATGGCAATCGCCTGTGTCGGCATGTATCTGATGTCGCGCATCGAGGTCAGCACCACCCAGGGCGAAGTCGTGATCAACATGATCATCCTGGGCATTGGCATGGGGACGGGCATCGCGCTCTTCACCATCGTCGTACAGAACGCCTTCCCCATTCAGAAGATTGGTGTCGTCACCGCCGCGCTGACCTTCTTCCGCCAGATCGCTCAGACCGTTGGCACAGCCGTCTTTGGCGCGTTGCTGACCAACCAGTTCAACAGCGCCTTCCCAGGGCAATTGCAGGCGGCTTTCCCGAAGGGGACGACTCAGAACACGCTGGCCCAGTTTCAACAGAACTTCGCCAACTATAATCTGCTGCAAGTGCCGCCCCAGCAGATTCAACACGGTATTGCCCAGGCGTTGACACAGCAAGGCATCCCATCGGCGACGGCGCAGGGGTTGGCCGCGCAGTGGCAGCCGTCGCTCTTTACCGCGCTGAAGTTCTCGCTGACGACGGGCCTGCAAATCGTCTTTCTGATCGCGTTCGCGCTGATTTGCGCGGCGTTCATCGCCTGTATCTTCCTCAAAGAGATTCCGCTGCGCAAGAGCGGAGGGTCTGCTGGCATGGCAAGCATGGCCGAAGGCGGGCATGCTGTCGGCGAGACGCCCTCTGCCATCGAACTCACCGAGCGTGAACTGGCGGGCATCGTTCCTATTGCCCCGGACGGTAACGGCCTGGAGGAAGCTGAAGAAGAACGAGGCGCCGGAGAAAAAGTGGGGCCGCCGCTGGGAGACGATTAACCACGAGGCGGGCTGAAACCCCTTATCCTGGCTCCCTGTCATGGCATAGTTCTTGATAACGGCGTCCCTATGACACGAAATGGAGAGAGACAACAGAGTGAAGGGCGAGACGGTTTCCCCTCCGTCTCGCCCTTCCTGGCTGCTGGCAGCGATCCCCCAGCCCTGCCCCCTGGCCTGACCCCGACGCAGGCGGCGGCGCTGCGCCAGGCGCTGGCCCGGCGGCCACGCGGCCTGCTGCTGGACATAGACGGCACACTCAGCCCCATTGCCCCCACGCCAGAGGCGGCGCGCCTGCTGCCAGGAATGACCGCATTGCTGGAACAGGCGGCAGACCGCTTCGAGGTTGTCGCCGCCATCTCTGGCCGCGCCGCTGCCGACGCCCGGCGCATGGTTGGCGTTGATCGCCTGCTCTACATTGGCAATCATGGCCTGGAACGCTGGCTGCCAGGTGACCCTGCGCCGCAGATAGTCCCCGAAGCCAGCGCCTATCTGCCTGCCGTCGCCCAGGCGCTCGATCTCGCTGAGCGCGATCTTTCCCCACGCCTGAGCGGGCTGCGCGTGGAGCGCAAAGGCGCGAGCGGCTCCATTCACACCCGCCGCTGCGCGGACCCCCAGCAGGCGCTGGCAATCGTCGGGGAGACGCTGCGCCCGCTGGTAGAGCGGCTGGGCTTGCGGCTCACTGTGGGCAAGCTGGTAGCCGAGGTTCGCCCGCCGCTGGCGCTGGATAAAGGCACAGCGGTGGAGTCGCTGGCCCAGGAACGCCGCCTGCGCAGCGCCGTTTACCTGGGCGACGACACCACCGACATAGACGCTTTTCGTGCGCTGCGCCGTCTGCGCCAGGCTGGCGCGTGTGAAGGGCTGGCCGTCGCCGTCTTGCACGAAGAAGCGCCGCCCGCGCTGGCCGCCGAAGCCGACCTGGCCCTCCCCTCCATCGAGGCGGTACCCGCCTTCCTGGCCTGGGTCATCACAGCAGCCAGCGCATAAGCGAGTCTTCAGCCGGAGTTGGCAAAACTGCGCGCCCGGCAGTGACCTACCGGGCGCGCAAGGGCTGGACGCGCTAGCCCACCAGATGCAGCGGGTTGCCTTTCAAGCTGATGGCAATCGTGACCTTATCGTCAATGTCGCTCGCGGTGGTTTTGTATTCTACCTGCCACCAGCCGCCCGAATAGACCTTGGGGATGGCAATGGGCAGATTGAGCGTCAGTCCATTGTAATAAGACCTGGAAGCGTCAATCCAGTTCGCTCCACAAGCCGCAGTCGTATGCACCCAGGCAGGCAGCGCGGCGGTATTCCCGCTGGGATCGAGGATACGCAGACAGACGGTCCCGCCGGAGTCCCCAGGATCGTAGACCGAAAAATCGAGGGTCTTTCCGGCATAGGGAGCAGGAATGTTACCCAGATCAAAGACCTGATCGGTGCCGCCGACGGTAAAGATCACGCTCATATCGTTCCAGGCAAAGAGCCGCAGGCCGGGGTCGTTCATTGTGGGAACCAACCTGACGCTGTACTGCTTGCTGCCATAGCCGATGGTTCCCGCGTCAACGGTCAGCCGATACATGCCAGCCTGGGTAATCGTCCCAATCGTAGTCCAGGCGCCAATATCAGGGTAGGAGGAGATCGCGGCACACGCGCCGGTGGTCACGTCAAAGACCTCTGAACCAGGGCTACAGCCCTTATCTGTTAAATCTGGCCCCCAGTTATCCACCGGTGTGTAGGTTTGGCTTGCCACCAGTACATCCTTCGAGCGCTCGAAGGGCAGTGGCACTTTATAGAGCGAGTAGCCCATCGTCATATAGAGATTGGCTTCCTCGAAGTGGCATGCCCCCAGCGTGGACAACCATTTAGTACTATCTGAGCAGCCGGGGAAGACATTCTCCCAGCCCTGGAAATGGTCATCCGTCCACAAGCTCGAACCGCCGCCCGGATCATAGCGTGGATTATAGACTTGCACAGCAACGTTCAGCGAAGCGGCAGGCACATCAATCTCATAGCTGTAGCCCGGCGCGCCATCCGTCCCGTTAAACCCTGGCGGCTGCTGGTTGGGGTTGGGCTGGGGCCAGCCCGCCGTTTGTTGATGATTGGTGCTTTTGCCATAACTGGTGGTATAGATAAAACTGCTGGCGTCGGGGTTGGCAATCGGGTCGGAATCGCCCTCCTCCATGATTGGCGTCAGCGCATCCCCATATTCCTTCAGGTCTTGTGGGCCATCCACTGCCGCGTAAAACTGGTCGCCGCGTGTCTGGTCGCCAAAGTAGGTCAGGCGCGAGCCAAGCTGAACCGGCGGCAAATATTCCGCGGTAGACGTAGCCACGACCGTAGAGCTGGCAAGCGACGGGTTGAGCAAAGCCAGTAAAAAGTTGTCGGCAGCCAGCGTCACCGTCACCAGCAAATCGTTGGGCTTGCCCGGTACCTGCGACGGCCAGGCCCCGACCAGCCCAGGCCCCGTCGCGCAGGGGACGCCATTTTTGGCGGTCTCGGCGCACGCCCGGCTCACGGCGCTGTTGCCATCTATCGCCGGGGCAAGAGGACTAAAAAAGTCGGGCATATAGAGGACGCCGGCCAGGGCGCCCGCTTCCGCCGCGCGCTGCGCCTGGTTGTAGAGGATGTAGAGGCGCACGCTGTCTACCGACAGCCCTAAAAGCGAGATCACAAAGGTGATCGAAAAAGCTATAAGGACCACTGCCTGGCCGCGCTGACCGCGCGACCGTCGGGGCAGCCTACGTTCTCGACGAATCCAACCCATCATAGCCTCCACAGGAAACGCCCGGAATATTACCCTGACCTGCCAGAGTGCTTGCAAGCCTGGAACCATTATAACCAGTTGGGTCAGAAAGTCTATCTTCCCGTCCCTTCTTAGGACTTTTCTACTAGCCTCTGCTCGCAGCCAGATTGTTAACGCCCTGGCCGGTTCCCGGGGGGTGGCGGCGGCCTGCCATACCCTGTATTCCCTGATGGCGGCCAGGGATTATCATCCTGCCTGTAATACTGCCCCGACTGGGTTTGTGGGCGCGGCGTTTCGCGCCCACCTCCGGTATTTCTGCCCCAGTTTGTACCTGTCGCGGGTCCAGCGCCGGTCATTGGCCCACCGGGCCGACGAGCGCGCGGGTCATCATAGAAATCATCTTCCTCCCACATCTCATCCTCATACTCATCATCGTAATAGTCATCATCCTCATACTCATCGTCATAATACTCATCGTCGTCATATTCATCGTCGTCCTGGTTGCCCCAGAGACGGCCAACGGCCCCCCAGCGCCCCACACCGCCAACCGCTGGCGCGCCCTGGCGTCCGGGTTCCTGGGGTCGGCTGCTGGTATAGTAATACAGGGCAAAGCCCCCTCCACCCAGCACCACCACCCCCAACAAGAGCAGCAGAATCAACACCAGGCTGAATGGCCCGCCGCTGCCGCCAGGGCTGCCGCCCCCACCGCCACCACCGCCACCACCACTGTCAGGCGTCTCCGGCGGCAGCGTCGGCGTGAAGGTTTCGGTTGGCGTCGGCGTATCCGTCGGCGTGTCCGTCGGGGTCGGTGTATCCGTCGGCGTCGGGGTCGGCGTGGGGGTCCGTGTCGGCGTCGGCGTATGTGTCGGCGTCGGCGATGGGGATGGGGAAGGAGATGGCGATGGGCATGGCGTGGGCGTCACGGTTGGGTCTGGCGTCGTCGGCGGCGGGCATAGATCGGCAGGGGCATTGGGAATGAGATTTTCCTTTTGCGTCTGCTGGCTCGAATAGGTACGTGGCGAATGCCCCCTGGCGAAAACGGTTGATGGGGCAAAGACCCCTTGATTGGAGAGCAGCACGGCAAGGAGCAAGAGCAGCAACAGAGTGAGGAGCAGCATCGTCAGACGCGCCGCAGCCCTTTTGCCAGAGAAGCGTTCTTTCCAGTCAGACGGACTGCTTCCAGGGATCATTCCACACCTCACTATTCCCATCCAGGGATCTGCTCCGGGCCGCACGCCCCTGGCTGGCGGAGCGTTCCACCAGGCGCTAGCGCCTGCTGCGCGCGGCTGCCAGCGGTAGGCATGCGGCTGATAGACCAGCACAATGGCGCTTGCTCGTATAAGTATAATGCTTCCTTGGGAAAACGTCAAGCCTCCTGGGAGAAGAAGGCGCGTCCAGTTTTCTCCCCCTCACCAATCATCCTGCCCCGGACGAGCGCGACCCTGCCAGTCATCGCGGGTCGGCCCGCGTGGTGGCGCAGGACGCTGAGCGCCAGAGTTCCCATAATCCGCTGGACCCGATTGCCCTCGTTGATCCTGGGGCCAGGGATTCGCCTCATTGCTCCACTGCGTTGGCAGATCGCTCCAGCCGCCCTGCTCGTCTTCTTCCCACGGCCCTTGCAGGCTTTCCCATTCATCATCAGACTGCCGTCCCGGCTCTGATCGCCAACCGCCACTTTGCCCCCGGCGCGGCGGACCCATTCCCCGGCTGCGTGGAGCAGAAGGAGGCGGGACAGCCGAACCGGCCCCGGCGGGCGGGCGGGTTCCCAGGACATACCAGATCAGCACCCCAAAGATCGCCAGAATCACCAGCGCCAGCAACAAGACCAGCGCCGTCAGAAGCAGGCCGGATTTTGAGGATGTTGTTGGGCTGGTCCCCGTAGTACTCCCTGTCGGCGTGCTGGCGGTGGGATCAGGCGTTGGCGTGCTGGTTGGCCCAGGCGTTGGCGTCAAGGGCGTGGGGTCCACTGTGATCGCCTGCGAGGCGATCAGCGGCGGGATCGCGCCGCCCACCGACGAGCGCGAAACGGCGACCACATCAAGCTGCCCGCTTTGAGACTGAGGCAGCGTGATCTTCTGGGAAAAACTGCCATCATTCCCCACTCTCGCTGTTGTCAGTTTGGTCCCAGTTTGCTGGCCTGGTTGGGCAAGAAGCAGATCAACCGTCTGATTGCCAGGCAGAAACCCCTGGCCGTTCACCGTAATTTGTTCGCCAACATGCGGGAATGAATTATCAACGCTGAGGCTGGGCAGCGACGTTGAGAGGACATTAAATGGCTGATTGGAAGGCGTCACCTGTGTCGGAGTATTCTTATCAAAGGCACAGATATAGAACTGCCCTATGCCCGTATCCGAAGGCCATTGAAAGTCAACCTTCCAGGTATCAGGATTGGGAATCTGTATCGAAACGCCAGGAAGAGGGTGGGCGTCTGCCAGCGCCTGGGCGTTATTGGGATCGCCACAGGGCTGATTATCGGCGAACTTATTATAAAATACCTGCACCATATCGCCAGCCGTCCAACCGGCGCCGACGATTTCAATGCCCGTCTGCACAGGGCCACTGGCGCTGGCGGGGCTAACGATGCGAATACTAGGATTGTCTGCGCGGGCCACCGGCCCGCGCGAAGTCGGAGCCAGCCCGCTGAGCGCCGCGCCGAGCAGGCCCAGCGCCAGCGCCAGCGGCAGCGAACGAACCAGCAACCGCTCTATACCAGATGCGTGAGCGCGCATAAACAATACCTTCTCCTCCTGCCACACGGCGGAGACTCATTTGAGCAATTGCATTCAGTATAGCCAGGAAAAGCTGAACGGTCAAGCAGGATAGAAAGAGGGGCTTATGCTCACTGTGCGCGTCATCAATACCACCCGTGAAGCCATCCTGGCGGAGCGGGCTGGCTTTGCCAACTCAATCGCCACGCGCGCCCTTGGCCTGATGGGCCAGGCCGCGCTCCCCGAAGGCAGCGGCCTGGTGATTGACCCCTGCTCCAGCATCCACATGTTCTTTATGCGCTTTGCCATAGATGCGCTGTATGTCTCTCAGGATGGCATAGTGCTGCGCGTGGTTTCGCGCCTGCGCCCCTGGCGGCTCGGCCCCATCATCTTGCGCTCGCGCTACGTCGTCGAACTCCCCGCCGGAACGGCTGCCCGCAGCGGCACACAGCCGGGCGACATCCTGCGCGTGGAACCCATCGCCCGCCAGCCGTGATCTCCCACCAACAGCCAGCGCAAAAATCAGTCTTCCTATGCTGGTATCGTTTCAGGCTGAAGCATGCTATACTGCGCACATCTGCTGAAGGGGTGAGCGCCGTGAGCTGTAGCAGATACAGCAACGATAAAGGGAGAGACTGGTATGGTTCGTTTCCTTCGCAAAACCTGGGTGACTCTCGCAATCATTATTTGCGCGATAGCATTAGTTCCTGTTGCTTTGGGTATCATCAACGATAACGACAAGACCTATCTGGCAGTGGGCATCGGCATCTTTTTGGCAGGCTGCCTCTTCGCGCTGGTCTGCATCCTGTTGGTTGGGGCCGCCGCCTTCAACAAGAAGAGCGCGCCCAAAGCGCGCCAGAGGCAATAGCCCCGGCGCGCCGCTCAGTTCGGTATAGAATCTGCGGCAGGGAACAGGTCGTTTGGGGCGTGCATCAAAGCGAAAAAGCCTCTGAATGTCGGCGCCAGGTGAACGCCCCGACGCCAGAGAACTATGCCGGACATTGCCATCTTCGGCGCCGCCACGTGCGTCGCCGCGCTGATGTTAATCACTTCCATGCGCGCCCTGACCTGGCACAAAGTCTCAACATCTCTGACCAGCCTGCTGCTGCTGCTGGTTCTGTTTGTGACCTGGAGCCTGCTGGCGCGCAGCGGCCCAATCTCTCTGGAGCAATGGATTCTCCTGGTACTCTGCGGCCTGGTGGGCCTGGTCGTCGGCCTGGTGCGCGGCCAGACAGTCCCGATGCGCTACGAGGCCCGCGAGGGTGGTGTCCTCTGCCGTCGGGGCGCGCTGCTCCCCTTCTGCTGGGCCGTCACGGCAGTTATCATGATCACCCTGTCCACTATCCCCGGCCTGCGCGCCCCCGCGTGGGCAGGCGTTTTGCCGCCCACGCTGGTCTTCAGCGCCACCGCCTTCACCGCCAGCACGCTCACCGTCTTTTCCCGCGTCGGCAGCCTGCGGCGCGAACAGCCCCCTCAGCCAGAACAGGGGCAGGTGGCCCATTAGCGCCTGCCTCAGCCTTTGCCACGTTCTTGCTTTCGGTATTGCCAGCATCCCGGCCCACTGGTCCTGAAGAATGGCCGCGCGCCGGGAACAAAATGCTTACGTGGAACGTTTAGCATCTCAGAGGAATCTTATCTTGAACAATGCTTGATTGCCTGAACGTGGGAAAGGAAACTCTACAGCATGCGGATGTTCGCTGCCCCAACGCATTTGTCTTTTGCGCGCGCCCTCTGGTTTCTGCTGGCGGCAGGGGCCATGCTGCTCGTGGCCGGGTGCGCGCCAGGGGGAACCAGGACAGGAACCGTCACAGGCGCGCAACCATCTCAGACAACCACTGCCAGGCCAACCACTACCGCTTCCCCTAATCCGACGGAAACAGGCTGTCCTGGGGCCAATCAGCAAGTCACCTGGTCTCCGCCGCCCGTAACGATTCTGACGCCCCAGCAGGCATTAATGCAGGTGAACGTGAAGGTAGGCGATGGCTTCGAGATCGCGCTGCCAATGGGCAGTAAGTGGAAGCTTGCCCCCATGACCAGTTCAGTACTGAAGCTGGATACTCCGGCTGGGTACGGCGATACGGCCAGGCGAAGCTGCATCTGGCATTTTACGGCGCAAGCCAGCGGGCGGGCCGAAGTCCAGTTCTCCCAGGAACCGATTTGCGTCAAGGGAAAGGCATGCCCGCACCATGTCGCTCTGGTTGACTTCACCGTTCAGGTCAGCAAGAGTTGAGGAGAGGCGCTTTTAGAGCGCCTGATACAACCTCCGCACGAGCAGGGGCGGGGTTGTAGCGCCGTCCTTCCAGGCGGCAGGGGTGGGGCCAACCGTCGGTTGTGTGAGGCATTCTTAGGGATTCCACCACTGGCGGCCATCGCGGCGAATCAGTTCATCAGCTTCGTCTGGTCCCCAGGCGCCTGCTTTATAGGTTGGCAGCGAGTGGCGTCTCGATTCCTGCCAGCCAGCGACAATGCTATCTACCACCTTCCAGGCGCCCTCCACCTCGTCGCGGCGGATAAAGAGCGTGGAATCTCCCAGCATGCAATCTACGATCAGCCGTTCGTAGGCTTCGGGCGTTTCCGCGCCGAACGAATACTTATAGGAAAAATCCATATTCACCGGAGCCAGCGTCATGCGTGGGCCAGGCTCCTTCGCGCCAAATTGCAGCGCAATCCCCTCGTCCGGCTGCACCCGCACCGTCAGCACATTTGGGGAGCGTTCCTCGCCTTCGCCCGCAAACAAGAGATAGGGAGCCTGCTTGAAATGAATCGTAATCTCGGTGGAACGCTTGGGCAGAGCTTTCCCGGTGCGCAGGTAAAACGGTACCCCGGCCCAGCGCCAGTTCTCAATAAACAGCTTCAGCGCCACGTAAGTCTCTGTCAGCGAATCCGCCGCAACGTTTGGCTCCTGGCGATAATCGGGTATCTGCGTGCCATCAACCTGCCCGGCGCTGTACTGCGCCCGCACCGCGCGTTCCCTTACTTCATGCGTGGTCAGCGGGCGAATGGATCGCAGCAGCTTCACCTTTTCATCGCGCACCGATTCGGCGTCAAAGGCCACTGGCGGCTCCATGCCCGTCAAACACAGGAGTTGCATCATATGGTTCTGCACCATATCGCGGATCGCGCCCGCCTCTTCATAATAGCCGCCGCGCGAACCCACGCCCAGGCTTTCGGCCACCAGAATCTGCACATGATCGATATACTTCTGGTTCCAGAGCGGCTCAAAAATGCCGTTGCCAAAGCGGAAGGCCAGCAGATTCTGCACCGTCTCTTTACCTAGATAGTGATCGATGCGGTAAATCTGGCTCTCGCGGAAGATCTCACCAATTTCAGCGTTCAGCGCCTGGGCCGAGGCCAGATCGCGCCCAAAGGGCTTCTCAATAACGACCTTCGACCAGCCGCGCGCTCCATCGCGCGCCTCGCGGTTCAGGCCCGCCGCGCCAAGCTGGGCGATAATCCGGGTATAGTCGCTGGGCGGCGTTGCCAGATAGAAGACGCGATTGCCTGTGCCGCCGCGCTCGTGGTCAATCTCCTCAAGGCGCTGCGCCAGGCTTGTATAGCCCGCCGGATCGGTAAAATCGGCCCGATGATAATACAGACGCCAGGCAAAGGATTGCCTGGCCTGGTCGTCCAGCGGCCCCTCATCCACAAAGGTATCTAACGCCTTCAGCGCGTCCTGGCGAAAGGATTCATCATCCATTGGCCGCCGCGCCAGTCCCACAATCGCTGTCGCCGGGGGCAGCGGATGTTTGTGATCGAGATGCGCCAGCGTCGGCAGCAGCTTGCGGTGCGTCAGATCGCCGCTGGCGCCAAAGATCACCAGTGTGCAAGGTTCGGGGTGCTGCGCCCCCCAACCAGCATGTTTTCGCGCGCCTGCGGGCGGGTGGGAGTGCTGCGACATACAATCTGTCTCCTCTCTAAAGCGCAAAGGCCAGCAATCAGCAGATGGAAGGCGGCGCCGCTGGCTCCATTGTAACATGCCTCTAAAAAACCGTTACGCTCCTGACATACCGTTGGCGCCCACACAGGGTAAACTGTTAGTATGAAAGAAATCACGGGGCGCTGATGGGCCAGCTCCTCAGTCTTGAAAGGAAGGACCACTCATGGCAAAACTGCTCGGACCCGATTTTATCAGCTTACAGGTGCACAACCTCTCCACCTCGCGCGCGTTCTACACAGAGATATTGGGCTTGACCCTCGATGAGCGATTCACCGCTCCCGATTTTGTCCTCTTCGATACCAGCACGATCCCCTTTGCTCTCAGTGAAGCAAAAGTGAACCTGGATGAAGCGCCGCAGCCGGGATGGGGGGTGACGCTCTGGATCGATTGCGATCAGGTCAATGAGTTGCATACCAAATTGGAAGCGGCTGGAGCCACCATCCTCACACCACCCTATGATGGTCAGTTTGGGCGCACCTTCGTCTTTGCTGACCCTGATGGGTACCGGATTACAGTCAACGAGAATCCCTGGGACCGATTTCCTTTAGGTGGTAGGTCTCAGAGGTAGAGATGCCATCCAACGCCCCGGATGTGAACGCCATCGCGGAACTAGCCGCGCGTATCTTCTCGCGCTCAGTTCGCCCCCAGGTGCAACGGGTTGAAGAGGGCGTCTCCACGTATGTCTATCGCATCCGTCGGGCCGATGAAGTCTGCTATCTGCGCGTCTTGCCTGAAGCGGACGCCAGTTTCGCTCCTGAGGTCTACGCACATCAACGCTTGCGCGAGCGCGGAGTGAATGTGCCCGAAGTTCTTTATTTCGAGCATTGCAACCAGGCGCTTGGGCGCTCGGTGATGGTAACAACCGAGATCAAAGGCGCGAGCCTGGCCCGCTGCAACGACGCGCAAGCGCAGCGCCATATCCTGCGCGCGGCAGGGCGAGACCTGGCCGTTATCAATAGCCTGCCGGTACGTGGCTTTGGTTGGATCAAAAGGAGCAGGAGCAAGGTCACGCGCCTGGAAGCAGAACACTCTACCTCCAGAGCCTTTCTCACTGAATACCTGGAGCGTGACCTCGCTGCCTTAGCAGAGGCCCACGTGCTGAAGCAGGATACACTTGCCACCATTCAGCGCATCTTGAAGGATTATGATACCTGGCTCGCTAGCCAGCATTCCTGGCTGGCGCATGGCGACTTCGATGTCACGCATATGTACCAGGAAGCAGGACACTATACAGGCATTATTGACTTTGGCGAGATCAGAGGCGCTGATTTCTTCTACGATTTGGGCCACTTCAGCATGCACGATGGAGAGACGCTGCCCATCCTGGTTCTGCCCTGGCTTCTGGAAGGTTATCAAGAGATTGCCCCTTTGCCAGATGGCTATAGGCAACATATCGCCTTTGCCAGCTTGCTCATCGCCATTCGCACCCTGGCGCGCGCCGGGCAGAAGCGCCCGCAGACACTGCCTACTCATCACGGTCTGCAAGCGATTCCAAGGGACATCCGGCTTCTGCTCGGTTGATGAGCAGAAGCCCCTCCGTAAAAGCAATGGTCAGGCGCGTGGTTTTTCAGCCGTCTATGGATGCTCCTGGGCAGTAAGATAGGAGATGATCTGGCGTTTAATCGCGTTCAGTTGCTGGGGGGCCACGCCGCTGAAGTCATGTCCTCCCGCATAGCTCATATAGGAAACGGGTACAGTGGCCTGCTGGAGTTTCTGCTGCAACTCGCGCGATTGGCCGGGAGAGACGACCACATCGAGCGCCCCATGAACCAGCAGCATCGGCGCGCTCTGTGCGTCCACGTAAAAGATCGGCGAAGCTTTATGGAGCAGAGCAGGCGTGGCAACGCTTTTGCCATCGGCATCCTGACCAAACATAAAGCCAAAAGCCCCCTGCCAGAAAGCCGTGTTGGGAAGCGTTGTCAGGTCCACATAGCCGAAATCATCAACGACGCAAGACACCCTGGGAGATTGATTGGACAGCAGCCCTGACTCATCACCCGGATAGCTCGTTCCCAGCACTCCCAAAAAGACGGCGAGATGCGCGCCCGCCGAGTCGCCCCATGAACACAGACGAGTGGGATCCAATTTGTATTTGCCAGCGTTGGCCCGCAGCCAGCGCACAGACAGTTGAGCGTCTTCAAGCTGGGCAGGCCACACATTGGGATACTTGCGATAATTGATGGCAGCGGCCACAAAGCCCTGCGACGCCAGCAAGGAGCATAGAGAGGTGTACACCGATTTGTCTTCTACCTTTGTGCCAATATCGTGAATCAGGATCACCCCTGGCCGCAAGCCAGGCGCTCCAACCGGCTCGCAGAGATCAAGCCTGCGATCCACCGCCCCAGACGTGGCATAGGCAAGATTTGGGTGCATCGTCACGTGATAGCGTGGCGGGAGCAGGGGAGGAATAGGGCTGGGAGAAGGCTCCGGGGGAAGCGTGGGCAACGCCGCAGTAGAAATCGGACTGTTCTCAGGGCCAATTTGAGTAGGAGATCCCTGGCCGGTAGCGTCGGCAGCAGCATTGCCAAAGATGGAGCCGGAGAGAACGAAGAAGTAGAGAGAAGCGATCACGACGATAAAGCCCAGAAATCCGCCGAGCTTTACCGAGATTTGGTGCTGGCGATAGAAGCTCCGAAACATTTGCATAAGCTGTTTTTGCTTCCTTCTTTTGCTAGAGTGACAGAGACAGCGGCGCTATGCGTCTGATGCGCCCTCCAGCAAGCGTAGACTCAGGCTCGGCCAATCAATTCAGATGCGTTTCAGTGTAGCCAGACGCCTGCGAACTGTCAAGCAGAAACCGGGCCTCGGTTCTACCAAATCTGAGGTGTTGGCAAGCGAGGCATGTTACTGGTAGCGCCGCCATCTTGGCGGCCAGCGGTGGCCTGCTGGTCCGCTGGCCTGGAGGGCGCACGCTCGCCAGGGCGCAGCGGTGGCCGCCTGGAAGGGACGCGCGAGCGACCAACGGGAGCGAGAATGCCGAGGCAACAGCAGCGGCCCGCGACCGAGCGCAGCGAGGGAGAATGCGGGAACTGGGCTGCGCGAGCGACCAACGGGAGCGAGAGTGCCGAAGCCCAGCCGAGGCAAGCAGCCCAGGCCGCAGGCCAGGTTCCCGCAAGGGCCGCTCCCCGCAGGGGGAGGCAAGCGGCAGAGACGCGCGAGCGACCAACGGGAGCGAGCATGGCCGCGCCCAGCGCGGTCAAGCGGCTCTGGCGAAGCCCTTCCCGAAGGGAGGCGGCGCTACAGGTACACCGCCCCGCAGCCCCCTGCCGCCGGGACGGCGGCGCTACCAGTGACCCCGCTTTTTGGCAGAACCCGTCACCTGCCCCCCTTGCCGATTGGCCCAAATACTGCTATACTATGTAGGCTGCAATGCCTGGGCGCTTTGCAGCGCCATCTTGTTTCCGGTAACGTGTCTCAGCTGGCTCTTTAAGCGGAGGTCTTCCCTATGTCAGACGGAGGCCCTGGTGAACGTCGGTTCTCGTTGGTCCGCTCTGTTGTTTGGTATAGTTTCTGCTGGCTGAAATGCGCAAAGGAGGTGAGGACTGTGGACGCTGGTCCGAGTCCGAGTAGTCAGTCTAACGGTTCACAACGGCGGTTCGTCGCAAGCGTGACGACCGGGGCAGCAGCGTTGAAAGCTCGCTTCAACACGGACGCCACCGGCGGAATGAAGAGCGTATGCCGCCTGTCCTTGCCGGTCATGAATCCGCCGGGCATCTAGCGCCGCCGCCTCTGGCATCGTTCACAAGCCGCCAGCCGGAACGCGCGCCCCGCCCTCGCGCACCGGCAGCCAGGTAGCATCGCGTCCATCGGCCTCTCCGAGTCCTCTCTTCATTTCCTCCCCTGGCTTTGCCCTCGTCTCAGAGACACGCTGTGCCACACCGCCCGCCCAGCCACGCGCTGGCATCTATCCATCCTACCTGTGGGCGGCCTCAGCCCACGAGCATTCCTTGAAAGGGCGGTGATGGCGATGATTTTCCTGAGCAATCTGCTGCGTCGCACAGTCTATGACAGCAATAATCAGCGTATCGGCGCGCTGCGCGATCTGTACGTCTCGCTGCATGATGTCTTTCCCAGGGTGACAGCCCTGGCCGTAAAGCCCGCCGTGTTTGGTGAAGGCGCAGCAGCGAGCGCAGGCGCCAGGGGCAATGGAGGTACCGGCGCCGCGCTCTTTGGGCAAGAAATCATTATCCCCTGGGAGTACGTCTCCAATCTGGAAGACGAGCGCATTTATTTAACCGCGCCTGCCGACCGTGTTGAGCCGCTGCCACACGGGAGCCACATCGGCGATCTGCGCCTGGCGCGCGACCTGCTGGACAAGCAGATCGTGGATACGCAGGGCTTTCGGGTCGTCAAGGTCAACGATCTCAAGCTGGCGCAGATTCGAGATACCGCGCGGCTGGTTGGCGCAGACATCAGCCTGCGCGCCCTGCTGCGGCGCCTGGGCGCGGAAACGCCCGCAGTGGCGCTCTCGCGTGTGCTGCCCATCAAGCTGCCAGAGCGCACCATCACCTGGAACTATGTTGAGCCGATTGAGGCTGCCGAGCCTGCGTTGGCGCCCGCTGGCGCTGCTGCCAGCGCAGGCAACAGCGCCGCCGATACTCGCTCTTCGGGTACGATCAGTGTGCCAGCGGTGCGCTTGAGCGTCAGTCATGCCAAGCTGGCCGAACTGCATCCGGCGGACATCGCCGACATTCTTGAGCAGTTGAATGTGGCCGAGGGCGGCGCGATCCTGGAGGAGTTGGATACCGAAACCGCCGCCGACGCCCTCGAAGAAGTGGAACCTACACGCCAGGCGGCTCTGGTCAGCGAACTGGACCCTGAACGCGCCTCCGATCTGCTGGAGCGTATCGCCCCTGATAACGCCGCCGACATTCTTGGCGAATTGGACGAGCAAGCAGCGGCGCGGCTGCTCGACCTGATGCCAACCGAAGAATCACAGCCCATCCGTGACCTGCTGCGCTACGAAGAGCAGAGCGCGGGCGGCATCATGACCACCGAGGTACTGAGTCTGCCCTCCAGCCTGACGGCAGCCGAGACCCTGGAACGGCTGCGCACGCAGGGCCGAGAACTGGAGATGGTCTATTACCTCTACGTGGTTGATGACGAACGCCATCTGGTCGGCGTCGTCTCGCTGCGCCAGCTTGTCACCAGCAGCCCGGAGACACGGCTGGAAGCCATTATGGACCCGGACGTGTTTCATGTGCATGTCAACGACGATCAGGAAGAGGTCGCGCACATCATCGCCAAGTATGACCTGTTGGGGCTGCCGGTGGTTGACGAGGATGAGCGGCTGGTCGGCCTGATTACCGTAGATGACATTATAGATGTGCTGGATGAGGAGCATACCGAGGATGTCGCCGAACTGGCCGGAACCAGCGCCGCCGATCATCCCGAAGAGGCATTTAGCTGGCGTGGCGCGCTCAATCGCAGCGGCTGGCTGGCGGTCAATCTGGTGATCGGCATCCTGGCGGCGTTCGTGCTGCGTGGGCTGCTGGAGAGTTCGCTGGGCGGCCATGCGGGCGGAACGAGCGAGGCCACGAGCGGGCTGATCGCATTTGTGCCGCTGCTGCTCTTCACCAGCGGCGGCATCGGCGCGCAGGAGCTTGGCATCGCGGGCTGGGTGCTGCGCGATAGGCGCGGGCGGGCATTCTGGCGCATCTTCTTCCGCGAGCTTCGCCTGGGTACGCTGGGTGGACTCCTCGCCAGCGTCGTCGTCGGAGTAATCTCCGGCGCGCTCTTTGGCAATCCCTTGCTGGGTCTGGCGCTGGGCCTGGGAACCGGCATCACTCTTTTGATCGCCGCCATTTGCGGGCTGGCGCTGCCCGCTGTGCTGGCGCAGGTGCGCCTGCGCGGCAGCTTCATCGCCGCGCCTTTATTAGATCCCGTCATCGCGGTCATCAGTCTGGCGATCTTTCTCAGCACCGCGCTCTATCTCATGCAGCGTTTCAATATCTGATGTTGCTGAAAATAGTCCGGTTCTAGCAAAAATGAGGTGTTGGCAAGCGAGGCATGGTACTTGTAGCGCCGCCTTCCAGGCGGCCACCGCTGCGCCAGGGCGAACGCTCGCCCTCCAGGCCACCGCCACTGGTAGCGCCGCCTTCCAGGCGGCCAACGCTGCGCCAGGGCGAGCGTTCGCCCTCCAGGCCACGGCGCCAGCAGGCCAGCGTTGCGCCGCCAAGAGGGACGCGCGAGCGACCAACGGAAGCGAGAATGCCGAGGCATAGCCGAGGCAAGCGGCTCTTCCCGAAGGGGGCGGCGCTACAAGTGGCAACCCCCGATAGGTGGTAGAACTAAATAGTCCTAAGCTCTTGACATTGCTTCCTGGGCATGGTATATTTATGTACGCCGTCGGAAAGAACGGCTGAACATGCACCTTGACAATTGAAGAGTGGTAAGCAAAAACAGCGATAAACAAAGCCACAGATCGAGATCGGGAAAACGATTCTCGGCGGGTCTTGTCCTCTGGCTCGCTTCCAATGAGCGCAGAGGAAATGCAAGAACTTTGAGCTTGCAAAGCTCGACATAAACACTTATGGCGAGTTTGATCCTGGCTCAGGACAAACGCTGGCGGCGTGCGTAACACATGCAAGTCGCGCGGACGGGTTCTTCGGAGTCCGTCAGCGGCGGACGGGTGAGTAACACGTGAATCACCAACCCTCGAGTGGGGGATAC